>WQSK01000021.1 GCA_009787915.1 Bacillota bacterium | reverse complement strand
CTAGCATCGTGCATCCTACTATCACCGCTGTGGCCACAGATGCGATGATTGCTTTTGTTTTTCCGTTCATGTATACCTCCAAAAAATTTTTTGGAGTTTTTCTTGCCTAAAAATTGGCAAGAAAAAACCCCTTTCCCCTTTCCCCTTTCGGGTCAAGTGTCAAGAGGCACGTGTTTAGTATCACATATTTATGTGGTGGGTGTCAAGAACGAGTTTGTAAAAACCCCCGTCGCTTTGCGACACCCCCTTTAAGAAAGGGGGAATTTTTACCCGAACCCATTCCCCCTTTTGTAAAGGGGGGCACGGGGGAACTTTAGCGTCCGAGATTCTATTGGGGGTTTTAATGCCAATGAGGGGTGTCGCAAAGCGACGGGGGTTTTTACCCCAAGTAACCCTTGTCTTTTTTACGCACGCCCCGTATACTTGTCACATGAACCAAGGACATAAATTCATCTCAATCGAAGGCACGGACGGGAGTGGCAAAAAAACCCAAATCGACCTTTTGTGCAAGTATCTTTTGGGTCAAGGAAAACACGTTGAGAAAATCGCATTCCCGAATTATGAAAGCGAATCAAGTGGCCCCGTGAAAATGTATCTTGGCGGCGAACTTGGGGGGTCAGCATCTTGCCTTGACGCATACCAAGCCAGCGCACTGTACGCGGTCGACAGACTTTGTACGATGAAAAAAGTTTTGTCAAAACTCCCAGATGATTCCTATGTAATTTTTGACCGCTATGTCCCATCCAACATGATTCATCAGGCGGGAAAAATCAAAAGCAAAAAAGAACGCGACAAGTTCCTTAAATGGGTAGACAAATTCGAGTACGAAACCCTTAAACTCCCCCGACCTGACGTTGTGTTTTTCATGGACGTCGCCCCAAGTGTGAGCCTTGAAATCGTGAAACAGAGAACAACCCAAAAAACAGGCAAAAAAATAGATATTCACGAGCGCGACCCAAAACACCTAACCGACGCCTACAACGCCGCAAAATACGTTGCAAAAAAATTCAAGTGGACAACCGTAGACTGTGTCAAAGACGGAAAATTTAAATCAATAGAGGAAATTCATGACATCATCATTAATCATATCAAGTAACAAAACCGCACTCTTGGACTTTGGCCGTGTGGAAGCCAAGAAATATAACCCTGCCGATGTTTTTTGGCTTGTAAACAACGATACCCCGACCAAAGAAAACCCTTCTACCTCTATCACGGTCAAGGAGGTTGCCGATTTTTTGCGCCTTGCATATTTGTCCCCTGTTGGCGAGAACAAACTTATGATAGTTTGCGATTTTTCCGAAGTAACCCCTCAGGCACAAAACAAGATGTTAAAAACCCTCGAGGACCTACCTGGAAGGACAACATTTTTGTTGCTTGGCACAAACGATACTTTGGTTTTGAACACAATCAAAAGCCGTTGCATGACAAAGTACCTGCCCCAACCTCGAACTACAGAAAAATTACTCTCTGACGATGTTGTTGAAACCATGGATAAAATCTTTGGCATTAAAATTAACGAAAAAGCATTGAATGAAAAACAAAGACATGCTATACTAAACACACTTGGAAAAATCAACCGTGCAGTGAATTATAACTGTAACGAGAAAAACCAAAAAGACCTTTTAATAATGGAGTTACAAGAAATATGCAAACAGTAAATATCAGAATCGCAGATTTAAATCCGTCGCAAAAGTTCGACACAGATTTTGCGCTTGAACCAGGCGACCAGGTTATTGTAGAAACCGCTACGGGTGCGGAATGGGGTGTTGTTGAATCAAAACCTTTTGCGGCGCACCCGAATTCGCGCTTGACCCAGGTTCTAAGAATCGCCGACGACACGGACAGAAAAACAATCAACAAACTTATAACGAGTGCAGATTACGCAATCCGTATCGCAAATGAAAAAATCGAAAAATACAAACTCCCGATGAAACTTTTATCCGCGAGTTATAACTTTGACGCATCCAAGGTCGTCATCCAATTCATGGCGGACAACCGTGTTGATTTCCGCGAACTTGTAAAAGACTTGGCCTATTCCCTACGTACGCGCATTGAACTTAGACAGGTCGGCCCACGCGACGAGGTCAAATTTTTGGGTGCCCTAGGACCTTGCGGTATGCCGTGTTGCTGTGTTCGATTCAAAAACGACTTTGACAACATCACAATTAAAATGGCAAAGAACCAAAACATTGCCCTAAACCCAAACCGCATTAACGGCGTTTGCGGGAGGTTGTTGTGTTGCCTTGGTTACGAAAACGACCACTATACCGAAACGCAAAATAAAATGCCACGGATTGGCTCGGAAATCAAAACCCCAGACGGGCGCGGTACCGTGGTTGACATAAACATGGTTTCAGGAAACGTAAAAGTCAAATTCCACCAAAACGACACCGTGAGTTTCAAAACCTTTAAACACAAAGACCTGAAACACTAACCGCGAATATATAATTACATGGGCAACAAGAAGTACTACGACCTTGACTTTGGTTGCATAGAGGTTGGTAGCAACGGTGAATTCCGAGGCTGGACATATACCCTTGAAAAAATTCGCAGTCCTTATATTGATATATCCAAAACGGATATAAGACCAATCGAAACGACACGTGGAATTGAGGAGTCGAAAAGATTTTTGCTACACAGCGCGATATCCCACGATGCGAAAAGCAGACCCAAAGAGTCATGCAAACTTGGTTCACACCTAAGACAATCAAATCCGAATTATGGGTTGACTCCAAAAATATTTAATGTAATGAACGAAAACATCGACCCAGAAACCGACGAGCCGCTTTTTGTTTGACCCATTTACTGGGTTTATTTTAGGTTATTCCTGGGTTTATTCTGGGTTATGCATCCATTTTCGCCCCAAAGAAAAACTCTCTGTACGGGCATTCGTTACAAATCCCGTTGCCGTGTTCGTCGACTTTGCAAATTGCACGCAGAGCCTCGTTTACTTCCCTGACCGCTTCAATTGCACCAGGTTTTTCAATCGGAGCAACACTTCGGTCAATTGAATGTTTGGTGTCCTCCAACAAAGTTTTAATAGGCGGGAGTTTCGACAGCGAACTTACCGCAATCAACGGGGCTTGTTCAGCAAGCGGTAACTGGGGGTCCAACTCTGGTTCAGGGATTTCTTCGTTGTTCACCGAGCCCGAAGCCATGACGATACTAGAGCCCGAGAACTCTTGGGTAATCGTTATCGTGATTGGTTTTGTTATGTCAATGTACGCGACGTCGGCTTCAAAAATCGCGTCAGGCAAAGACAACTTTTGCCCGTTCACATCAAGGGTAAGACTGTCCTCCACAATATTATGTTTAACACGAATACGGCAAGAGGTACCAGAATTTTTGACCTCGACAAAGCCGACGACATGTCCATATATATCATACAGTATTACGTTTTTAATCAGCAACACGCCACTATTTTAACCTAAGAACTAAATTTATGATGTAGGGGCTTTTGTCATGTTTTGGTAAATTTTGACGAAATCGTTTGCGGTCAAATTCTCGGGTCTTAGGTTCGGGTCGATACCGCTTTTTTCAATTGCCACCATTGGCACGATATTGCTGATTTTTTTGCGACGCTTTGTAAACACAGATTTTAAAAACGCATCAAAACCCTTAGGGGGCTCTGACCCAGTTTTTTCAATCACAACAAATGCCGAATCAACATTAGGCACAGGGCGAAAGACACCCCTTGGAACGTGTTTGATTATTTTGGCACTCCCCCTACTCGACACAGCGACGGATAACGCACCATAGTCCTTGCCCCCAGGGGTTGCAGCCAATCGTATGGCGACTTCTTTTTGAACCAAGACGCAAACACGGCGACAACGCGCGTCGGACAAAAAGCGCATGATAATCGGCGTAGTTATATAATACGGAATATTCGCAACAACAATGAAATCGTCGGGCAGTTCAGTAACTTTTAAGATGTCTTGAAATACAACCTCAATGTTGCCAAAAGGGGCAAACTTTTTTTCCAAAACCGATTCAAGGCGCGTGTCGACCTCGTAGGTAACAACACGCCCTGCATGTTTGGCTATACAGGTTGTAAGCGCACCTGGACCAGTTCCGACCTCTATGACGGTATCGGTTTTTAAAATCCCAATCTTTGCAACAATAGAATCCAACAACCCCGTGTCGAAAATAAAGTTTTGTCCCAAAGATTTTTTTGCCGAAATCATTTGACAAATTATTACAGAGATTTTAGAATAAAACAAGCATTTATTACAAATGCTGAACTTACACAAAAGAAATACAAAAGATTGCAGGGGGCTCGCCGATTGGCGGGCTCTTTGCGTTTCTGTCGAGAATTGACCCAAGTTCTTTGTCAAGACGTTCGTTAATACCTTTGTTCATACCGAAAAGAACCGCTTTGTGTTTTCAAGGGTTGCGCGCATCACGGTTTCAAGTGGCTCGCCCTTTGCAGTCGCAACAAACTCTGCGATAACCCGAACGTTTTTTGGGAGGCACAAAACTTTCTTGCCTCCAAGTGATTTCGGATTCATGTACGGTGAATCGGTTTCCAACAAAATTCTGTCAAGAGGTATCGTTTTTATAACCTCAGTGGCATTAGCGACGTCATAGGTCACACCCCCACCAAACGCAAAGTACACGCCCGCGCCAAAGTGCTCAAGCATTAGGTTCGCGGCTTCTTTGTTTTCAGAAAAACAATGCATTAAAAGCCCGTTATTAATGTGGGATTTTTCTTCAAGCAAAATCCGCAAAGTATCATCAAACGCATCACGTGTGTGGACGATGAGGGGCAAACCAACTTGGTTCGCCAACCGAATTTGTGCACGGAAAACATTTGCTTGAAGGTCTTTGTCAAACGGAGGATAATGATAATCCAAACCGCACTCCCCCACGGCGACCAGTTTTTTGTTACAAGAATTTGCAATTAACCAACGTTCAAACTCGCAACCATAAGGAAAATCCTCTGACGAGAATTTCCCTTGTTCCCGTTGGTCATAGTCTTTTGCCAATTGCGGGTGAACACCTGCGGTTGAAAAAACCCGTGGGTGTTTTAAGGCAAACTCGAGGGCGTCAATTGACTCTCGCGGGTCTGCACCGATTTCAATGATGAACTCCAAGCCATCGCGGACCAAATTCGCAACGATTTCATCGGCTTGGCAAGCAAGGCGCGAATCCAAAATATGACAATGGCTGTCAGCAAGCAGGGCATCCAAATTTATCACGCACCTACAGTAATTTTTACAATTTTGTATTTGCTAGAACCAGTTGGCACGTGAATCTCGGCAATTTCGCCGACTTTTTTACCAAGGAGGGCTTTTGCCAACGGGGACTCGTTCGAGATATAATTGTTCGCGGGGTCACTTTCGACAATGCCTGTGATAATCCACTTTTGGGTTGATTTAGAACCAGTTGTTGCCTGAATCTCTACACACGTACCGATGCTGACCTTTGTTGTGTCGGCTTTTACATAGGCAAATGTTTTGATATTTTGCAAACGGTCCTTGATTACATCAATACGGCTTTCAAGTTCAGCCTGATTATCGCGCGCAGCCACATACTCGGCATTTTCCTTGAGGTCACCAAAAGACCTGGCTTCCGAAATCGCCGCAGCGGCATCGCCACGCTGGCTGATAAGTTCCGCCAATTGGTCCTCTAACATTTTCTTTCCCTTAGCGGTTACATAGACAACAGTACTCATTTCAAATCTCTCCTTTTTCCAAGTCAAACTTTTTTGACCAAGTTTCCCGCATATGCGGAGTTCTTATGTCGATTATTAATATATGTTATTTGACCAAAATTGGCAAGTAATATATACTAAATAAATGGATAATATATATTTCATTGGTCGCCGAACATCGGACATCGCCGCATCGTTCGACGGAAACAAACTTGACCCGTTTTTCAAAGGCTCTGTCACGGCATATGGAGGCAACACGCAAGGCAACATTTCCTATAACGCAACCAGCGGTCTGCAAATTGTGAACAGCGTTTATATTGACCGAAACATTGCGCTCTACAACAAGTTTTTTGGCGACCGCATTACCGAGATTGTCAAAAACGACAAACATGCCAAGTTTATCCCCTACTCGAAGTTCTGGGCCGACCTTGTTCCCGAGAATTTGAAAGACCGCATTATTTGCTATAACAACGGCGGTCCTATTGACTTTTTGGAAAGCAAGTTTAATTTCAAGAACTTTATTAAAAACAAGATTCCACAACCTGCGTTTGAAATCATAAGTGGTAAAAAGATTCTTGACCTGATTGCCAAAGGTGAAATTCCGTCGACCACCAACCCAAACGGCAAGCGCGACGTTGTTGTTCAAGTAGAATTTGGTGCGGGCGGGAACGGAACATATTTTGCGACCAAGAAATACCCTCTTGACCCGTCGGTCATAAACCCAAAAGACAAATACGTGGTCAGCGAGTTTACGCAAAACAAGTGCTCCCTCGGATGCAGTTTTATTATCACAGACAATGGTGTTGCAACATACCCGTGTGGTATTCAAATCATGAACGGACCACAGTTTATCGGAAGCGACTTTCATGCGTTCACCCTGCTTGACGAAGATATTAAAGCCGAATGTCGCCAAGTCGCCGTTGACTTTGGAAACCTGTTGCGCCAAGCCTACCCTGACCTGCGCGGATTTTTTGGTCTTGATATGATTATCACAAGTGAAGAAAAACCCCGTGTTTTTGCAATCGAAACCAACCCGCGCTTTACTGGTACTACGTCGCTCCTTAATATTCTTTCACATCGTGCTGGGATTGGTTCGGTTTATGAACACACTCATAAGGCCTTCTTTTGTGGTAAAGACAAAAACCTCCATGTTACTTTGCAGGAACTTCTTGACCGCATAACACCGAATGCGCGCAAGCGTTACGCCGCCCCAGGTGAAGAAGTCGAAGGCGTTTACAAAGAAGGTTTGGATAAAACCGCTTTTCAAGAAGATGGTTTTTACACATACGCAGTTTTTGAAGAAATCAAACAATACAACATCCACGACGACAGGCAGGAATACAAAGCATGGCTTGGTAAAAAGCAAAAGGGCAAGAACCCAGATGCCTAATTTTTTGACGCACCTTGCCGTTGCAAAAAGATATGCCGAGAAAAACAACATCACTGGCGACAAGGCGCGTGAATTTTTCCACGGTACCGTCTATCCCGATTTGGAGGGTGCAAAACCAGGTGCCGACAAAGAAGATACACATTATAAAATGCCCCTATTACCCGAACAGAGAAAAATCGAGCGTTTTTTCATAGACCGCGTTGATTATAAAAAGTTTTTTAAACAACACAAAGGCCAAACACCTTTTGAACGTGGTGTGCTTTTACACCTGATTGTGGATAATGATTGCTATCCCACTATAATTGACCGATGGCGGTTTACTGCCCTAGTTGAAGATGGAGTTAGACCTGGGGATATACTTGCAAACAGTTTTAATAGCGTTAATAATTATCTTAAACAAAAATACGGTGTGAACTTAGACATGACAGGTGTCAAAAAAGAAATCGAGAACTGTGAAACAAAGTGGATAAATCAATTTGGAACATGCACAAGCGAGTACAATTTTTTTGACACCCAAGAATCACTTGAAAAACTTGATTTGTTTATTGAAAAAGCATCAAGTGTTGACCTTGATGCTTTTATTCAAAAACACAGATAAGTTAGTGCCCAGCGTTTGTTGTTGCAGGACGTTCGTGTGTGCTTGTGGTTGGTCTTTTTGATTGCACACGTTGTGGCTTTGTTGTAAAAGCCTGCGCGATGATGATGCCAAGCAATACAAGGCTCGCAATCCCGAACAGACTGTAAAAAATACGTGCTACGACCGCGTCTGCTCCGCCAAAAATCCCTGCATACATATCAAACCTGAACAATCCCATAAGCAAGAAATTTAGGCCCCCTAGCAACAATACTCCAAACGCAATCATGGCTGTGTATTTCAAGACATTTTTCTTTTTCATCAACTACCTCCTTCAAAATATAGAAGTATCTTGTGTAGAAACAAAAAAATTATTCAACCCACAATAAATGCACCCGCGCCCATAATCTCAAGTGGTAAATTAATACCCAATAAAGGCGTATTCCAAAACGCCCCATTAGGATATGCCATTGTAATGTCAAAACCAAGATGTTGGGCGACGCCATCGTGACCGTTATTATGTGCGCTAAAGGTACCATCCGCATTCCGTGTAACAGCAATTTTGTGTGCCCCACCCAGTGGGTTTACGAAAAAGCCTAACAATGGTAAATCATAAGCCAAATGATGAAACGAAAGTATCAATACTTCGCCTGGTCTACCTGGTGCATCACGGCGCATATTGTTTGTGGCACTAAGCATCATGCTCTCGCTCGTCAGCGGTGTCGAGATATTAAGACTCTCGGGCCAAAGTGGGTGGCTTCTTAAAGCCTGTATGTGGTTAGGCCATGTACCGAAATTCCCAGACAAAAAATCAAGAGGTGTTCCTGCAAGAGCGGGTCCGCCCGTGGCCTCGACAAGGCGAATAAGTTCGGCTAACCCCATTGGATAGCCAAGATGTACAAACGCATTGTAAATCGCTATGACACCACAGCCAGCCGCCGCCATAGTACCAGCATCTCCGTACAGCCACGCACCAAGGAAACCCTGACGCTGAATCATCCCATTTGCGTCGGTTGGGTATGGCGGTCGTGCGCTGTTATGCGCAAAGTTCCGATTCACCCACGTAACATCAATACCAGGCAAAGTGGTTATTGTTGGACCATTGTTACAGTTAATAACGATACCTGCACGCAAGTTTGCGGATGCGGAAAAAGTATCCCACTGGGCAATCGTACCATTAAACGTGAGGTGAGTTAATCGTGTTGCGTTGAAAAACGCATTTGCCCCAAGCGAGGTTATGGCTTGTCCCCCTATCACAGTTGGTATTGTGAGGTGCGATTGGGCATTACCAAAAGCCGAAAGCCCAGTAATCTGACCTCCTGAGGTTAGAAACACACGCTCGAACACCGCGAAGATTGTTGTGTCAGCAACAATGGGTGCAGAAAAATCAAACACCGCAGTTCCGTTTTGTGTGCCACTCCATATAAGAAATCTGTAACCTGAACGAACAGGCTCGGGCAATTGCCACATTATTGTTGTTTCATGTTCGACATCCTGTATGACATGTGTCGTATCGCCGAGATTAAATGTAACTGTATGAGTTGGGTCATAATCACACTCGCAATAATACCCATTGCAATCATAACAGTCACAGTAATTTTCACCACAATTTACATACCCATTGTCATAGTAACAATCACAGTCATACCCGTCACAATCTTCATCGATTGGGTCGTCGGGCTTAGGGTCAGGTTTTGGGTCGGGGTAGGGTTTTGGCTCCTCTGGAACAACTGGGGGCGGAGTCACTATCGGCGGGGGCTCTGTAACGACTGGGGGTTTTGAATGCGGTCGGGTTAAAACCAAGGTCAGCACCAATCCACCTAGGCTTGTAACAAGCATTACCACAACAAGGCATAAACTGATAATTCGTTTTGTTGTCAAAAGAAAAAGGCCTGTTTCCTCACAGGGTTACGCTTTTCGCGTGTTTTCATTTCTTTTGAAAGGATATTTGTATTACAACGACCTTTCGTAGTATTGATATCAATCATATCTCCGTTTTGAATGTTTGCGAACTCGCGGTTATCATAAGAGTTCGGCGACACCATGGTCACCGCCAAAACTCCCGTAGTATCACAAACCCCGTCGGTTATAATTGCGATTTCCGAAGCGCGATTCATCGACATCACAGAGTACGCAAAACCCGACACGTCTATACCCACACAGTTTTTTATAACAACAACGCTTTTCGGAGGAATCCCGCCAGATAACAGCGCGTTGTCGGCTTCTTCAAGGTCGTGATAGACCCATGCTTTTCCGCTGAAATCCCCCGCGCCTTCTTCTGACCCAACAAACGGTTGTGAAAAACCATTGCCGATTGCGGTACCACTGATGTTTTGCAGGCTTGTTTTAACATTGTTTGCATCAAACAATTTAGATATATAATAAAGCCCCAACGAACAAACCGTACCCTCGGTTATTCGTTCCCATGTTTTTTTATCAAGGATTTTTCTAAGAGTCCGAATATCTTTTGCCATTTCCACTGCATAACGACCTGTTTCTATTGCAGCCACAAGTTGGGCCCCTGAGAGGCGTTTGTTTGAACTCGCCCCCTTGACGGTTAGCCCAAGTGTTTCTAAAAGACCAAAGAACGAAGACCCAGGGTCCATTACGGGACCGAGGTTTTTAAGGACTTCCTCGGCGTCTACGGATGTCAACTCGCCCGTCGAAATGCGCCCTGCAATCGACAAAGACGAAACCGATAACACAAACCCGCCTGGCTTGGCGTTATATTGACCGAACGGCAAAACCACGGCAGGACAGTTGGCTTCAAGACACCCGTGCAAGAGTCCGCCTGCGGTCACAGGGCAATCTGTGATAATAACAACCCCGTCAATCATGTTTGTTGTGACGATTGCTTTTGCGTTAGAAGCAAAAGTATTGTAGAAACTTGGTGCGTACTTTGCGGTCATTGGATTGACACGGTTTACGATTCCAAAGTACGGAACATTATGAACAAATGCGGCCGCATTGCTTGTGCGGATTCCAGCCAACACGTTTTGCAAAAGACCCTTTCCAGAAAACCCGTCAAAGGCGCAAATCACGGCGATGTGCGGAACCTCTTTGTCTGTCACAGGATGACCTGAGAGGTAACTTTCCTGCTTTTTCAAAATCTTTGCTGAAGGTGAAAGTGTGTTAAAGTTCATGTCTTTAGTATAACACCAACGTGTTTAAAATACCAAACAAAAAACCCCTATTTCGGCAACATTTTTAATATAGGGTCAAGGGCTTTTTCTATGGCAGCAGGTTCCGCTGTATCCAATACCTTTTTCAATTTTTTAAGTATAGGTGCAATAGGAGGAGTTTTCAACATCATGTCTATTGGCTTTCTAACAAGTTTTCCGCGGTTGATAGGCTCTACAAACGGCGGAACAGGAATAGGTTTTAACCATATTGCCCCAGAACTGACTGGCGTTAATCCAAACCCCATAAATCCTCTGTCAGGGGTCCAAGAGTCAACAGTTACGATGATAAATTGAACCATTTTTTCCAAAATATCGGGCTTGGCAATTGCAATAACTTTTATAATAGGACCCGCATAAGGAATGGCTTGGCATAATTTGGCGATGGCTTTGGTGATTTTAATTTTTGCCTTATGCGGCATTTTTGGGTGTGTCCAAACAGTTTTTAAAAGTCTAATACCTTGCCCACCACCACCGCCGCCTTGATTACCGCCTTTTTTGACACCTTTGCCCTTGCCTCCCTGTGCTTTGCCCTCGCTCTTACCCTTGCCTTCACCTTTGTCGAATTGAGATTTCCATTGTCCATTTTCGTCTTGAACCATAGGGCGTGAACTATTCTCGCCACCAGTCATGTTTTTGATATAGTCTTCTTCACCAGTGTATTCGTTTGTTTTCGCAGCCGCATTTGGGTCGTCCCCTTGAAACTCGTTGTCAATGGCAAGACTTCCTGGGGCGTCGTCCTCGTCGTCACCGTATTTTAAACCGCCCTCTTTCTTCTCGCCTTCTTCATCTTCGGGTTTTTCCCCCGACACTTCTTGTTCTGGCAGTTCTTCGGCGCCACCAGCATCATCTTCTTCCTGAGATTCTTCATAGGCTTCACGTTCGGCTTGGGCTTGTTCCGCTTTTCGTTGGTTTTCCTCTTGGGTTTCGGCCATTGCTTGCCGCATTTGTTCGTCTTTTTCTTCTTGACTCTCTGCCACAACAAAACCCTCCCCCAATAAGTATCGTAGAATAATTATAACCGCTGTTGTGAAAGTAGTCTAATTAATTTTATTCAAAAAATCTTTACCGCCTCTGGTGTTGACGCTTGCTTCGAGAGCATACACGCTTGAACGAACATAGCACACGGCTCCTCGGAAGTTGTCTTGCTGTACAAATGCGATGACGCTTAGTGCTGCTGTATTCCTACTCTGACACGGTTCACATCCTGCACCTTACGCAAGGACCTCCGATTCAACACCGCGAAACGATGCCGACCAAGAATCTATGATCTCCCTCTGGCAAGTGCTCGACCCACGTATAGCACCGTGGTTACAAGAGGTCGCTACTCCCCCGCCTAGTCAACACCTTTATTATACACAAAAAGATTGTGAAATTCAACCCTTTTGTTGCTATACTTGTTCAATGCAAAAGATTAGGGACTACTTTTCTTCGTGGACTTTGTTTGAAAAAATCTTGACCGTGGTGTCAATTGTTATCCTTATCACAGTTTCAATTGTTTTCAGGAGTTGGTGGGTCGAAACCTTGGTTGCGGTTGTGTCGATTGCGTATTACATTCTGTACGCAAAGGGCAAGGTCGAGTCCAACATACTAGGCATTATCGCGATGGGTTTGTATGCGTGGGTCGCGTGGACGTACGCGTACTATGGCGAGGTTATCCAAGCCTTCGCAATCGAAATACCGATGTTGGTTTTTGCACTTGTTTTTTGGTCAAGGAACAAAAATAACAGAAAGTGTGAACGCTTTGGTCGCGTCATTAAATTACAAAAAGTCAAACTACCCGAGGTCGCAATATTACTTCTTGTAACAACCGCGTTGGGGGTTGGGATATATTTTGGTCTACGCACCCTTGGCACCGCGTTTTTAATTGTATCTACTATTTCAATTTGCGTTTCTATTGTTGCGAATTACCTAAGCGTTCGCCGAAGTGTCCTAAACTGGTATGGGTGGCTTGCAAACGATTTGGTTCAAATGATACTTTGGTCTTATATGGTTTACACACAGGGCCTTGGGACTCTGCCGATTTTGATAAGCATTGTCGTGATGCACATTATTAATATTTATGGGTTTGTGAATTGGTTGAGGCTTGCAAAACGTCAGAATGTTTGTTACAATAATAGCGATGAATAATAAGCATAAGTTTTACTACAAGTGGGAAAAACAAAGCCATGCGGGTTGCCCAAGCGACATGGATACGTCGCTTGGACATATCGAAGGTGAAAAAGATTTTTGGTTTACATGGGATATGGTTCCTATGTACATAAAGTACACGCAAAAACTCGGTAACCTTGAACGGGAATATACCATTATTCAAGGCACGGAAATGTTCCCAGAGGACATTGCAAAATATTGGAAAAATTTCGAGTGGCGAAGAATGTATAACTTTGCAATTGACGATTTTGGTGGGATGACAGATGGTTGTATTAAATTATTGGTTAAGAAAGATGTAGAGGCAGGCAAAAAATTTGTGTTCCCATCACGGGATGGATATCCAAACCTTGGGGGTAGGTTACAGATAGGAACAACACCCGCGTCAGAAGAAAAGAAATATTTCCTTATCCCCGTCCAAGGTGATGCTATTGTTGTTAAAACCCAAGAAGAATTTTTGCTTGCCCACGACGAACTGGTAGAGCGCATTAAAGTTGGCGAGTTGGAACTTTTGGAAAAACAAAACGCAATTCTTGAGCGCAAAAAATTACGAGAAGAAGAACCGTTTGTTAAAGGACCGCTTCAGTTTGCGCTTGAAAAATTTCAAAAATCGACTTCAACAAGTTTGTGACCCAGCAAGTCGCAACTGGTTAAATAATAGGTCACACCATTTTTTTTGGTCACAAATTCGCCCTGACCGCGTTGTTTTCCATGCAAGTGTCCATACACGCACGCGACAACGCCGTACTTTTCGCAAAGGTCGGTAAAAGCACTCTGGTCAACCGTAGCATTAAACGGCGGATAGTGCAAAATCGCGATAATCTTAACCTCGGTGTCGTTACCTTTTTTTGCAACGGCGTCTTTTAACGCAAGTTCAAAACGAATGACCTCGCGATTAAGTATTTTTTTGTCCTCAGCCGTTGGGTTCCCGCGACGCTCTGGCACACGCCAGCCTCTTGTACCTGCAAAAATAATGTTGCCAATTTGCACCGCACCCGCCTGAATAGCATGAACCCCATCACCCAGGGCTTCGTTGGCCTTTGTGACGGTGCTCCACCAATAGTCGTGATTTCCGCGCACAACAATTTTTGTCCCGTTAAGTTTTCGGATAAATTCAAAATCTTTTTCCGCCTCTGACACGCGCATAGCCCAACTGATATCCCCCGCGATAATCCCGACGTCGTCCGCACCAACACGCGCGTTCCAATCCTGCATAATGCGTTCTTCGTAATTGTCCCATTGCTCGCCGAACAAATTCATTGGTTTATTGACACCAAAAGACAGGTGCAAATCCGAAATTGCAAAGACCTTCACCCTCTACCCCCTTTGGGTTTCCTATCAAAATCAAACTGTTCCCAAGGTTCCAACTCTGGCGGGTTTACAACAAAGCGCATGACTTCCTCGGTCGTTGGGTGAACAAAACAAAGTTCGTGCGCCCACAGTGCAATACGCGGGGCTTCCCCCTTTTGGAAAGGGGGTGTCCGCAGGACGGGGGTTTTTAGGTCTGTGCGCTGGTACTTTACATCGCCCCAAATCGGTGCACCTATTCCCGATAATTGAACACGAATTTGGTGAGTCCGCCCCGTAACAAGTTCAACGGAAACAAGACATTTATCCACGTTTTTTTTAACAATTTGGTATTTAAGTTCCGCACGTTTTGCCCCCTCGGTTGCCATAGGTACAACTTCAACACGTTTGCGTGCCTCGGATTTTAATAGATG
>WQSK01000020.1 GCA_009787915.1 Bacillota bacterium | reverse complement strand
GGGTCATCTCTCTCTCTCTCTCTCTCTCTCTCGTGCGCAAAATTTTCATACTCAAAGCATAGCGTCCGCGGGGGAGGTTTTTGAATTCCAAAAACTTTATCACGTCTTAAAAATTTATTAAGACCTCTTGATTTCGCAATTGTGTTTGTGATAGACTGGCCCCGTGGATATTTTGAATATCAACTTGAATTTGCTGAAATCGTTTTGGGCGGTGTACAAAACGGGCGGTATCACCAGTGCTTCCAAGGTTCTCGACCTCGCACCCCCTGCCGTGACCTATAATGTCAAGCAGTTGGAGAAACAACTTGGGTGCAAACTTTTTGTTACCCACAAAAAAGGTGCAGACCCAACCGATAAAGCGCGCGAGATTTTCCCGCTTGTCGATGGTGCGTTTGAAAATTTGTTCAAGTTCGGTGAGAAACTATCCGCTGAAAAAGAAATCATCCGCATCGGCACACCTGCGTTCATGACGGAGTTCGACCTAATTGATTTTCACCGCGAGTTTTTGAACCGACACAAAAATATCAAACTGGAATTTCATCACCACCCAAGGCACGATTATTTGACGATGCTCGAAAACGGGGCAGTTGATGTCGCAATCATGCAGTTTTTGCGGGAGTCCGCGCCGCATACTACTGTTTTCGAACTGTTTCAAAGTAAAATGACGTTTTTCACAAGCAAAGATTTTGCTGATAAAAACAACCTTGGTTCCGAAATTACGTTTGCACGATTTTTGGAGTTGCCGTTTATTTGTCACTCGCAATCACGGTCGATTTTGTATAAACTTGAAGCGGCTTTCAACCACAAACTGGGCGCAATAGAAGCACCGTCCGTCCAAGCCGCATACGATATGGTGGCGAACGGGCAGGGTGTTGGTATTTTCTTTTTGGACTATCTGGACAAAGAAAAGGACGAACGGGTTTTGCGCCTTAAAATCACCGACAAGCCCGAACCCCCGAATGTTGTATATAGTTGTGCATACCAAAAAGATTCGCCACAAGGTGTGTTGACTTATATTCGTGAAATCAAAAACTTTTTTTGAACACACGCATATATATTTGTATGAGAATACTTGTTGCATTTGGCGGGCAGAGTGTAGAACACGATATTTCCGTCCTCACGGGGTTGCACCTTATGAAACATATAAACACAAGATATAGCGTATATGTGTGTCATACTACCACAAGTGGTAGTTTCGAGGTCGCTTCACGTCGCGGAAAGTTGTCAAACGTGGATTACTATACAAAGTCTGGTGGTTCAAAGTCAACACCCAATTCGCGTCGTGCCCACGCCCGCGGGGTTGCAAAAATTTTGCGTTTAAAACCCGATGTTGTGATTAATTGCTGTCACGGTGGTGCGGGCGAGGACGGACGCTTGTTTGCATTTTTCCAAACTTTGGGTGTTCCAATGACGAGTTGTCCAACGCACGCGGCAATGGACTTGCAGTCAAAGTCGCGGACCCGTGAGGTTTTGGCTGCGGCTGGGTTTGCCCAACCAAAATGGGTGGTGGTAACAAGTGTTGCCGAAATTCCAAAGATAGCAACAGAAATGATGTCTGGTGAAACTGTTGAACCAGTTTTGTCCTTTCCCGTAATCGTGAAACCTGACACCTTGGGCAGCAGTATCGGAATCTCCGTTGCGAAAAATGATGTGGAATTGCGCGCCGCGGTCGAGGCTGCGTTGCTCTTGGACACACGTGTTGTCGTCGAACAGTTTATTGGCGACGCGGACGAAGTCAATTGCTCGGCGTTTAAGCGCGGCGGCGAAGTCTTGGTATCCGCGTGCGAGGTCATGAACAAAAAAGGCGAGTTGTTGAACTATGAAACCAAATACATCGAGGAGGGGAGCGGTTTTATAAAAAAATCTGGCAATCAAACCGTCCACAAAGACGAATCCAAAATCAAGGAACTAACCGAGCGTGCCTACAATTTGTTTGGCACAAAAGGTGTTGTTCGCGCAGACTTTTTGGTCGCAAATAACCAAATTTACCTTAACGAAATCAACACGGTCCCTGGTTTTATGGCTTATCACTTGTGGTTAAAAACGGGTTTGCCCTATGAAACTCTTATAGAGATGTTGATTGCTGAGGCCCTCTCAGAGCCCCAAAATCGGCTTATAACGGATTTTAAGAGTGAAATCTTGGCAAAGAACCGAAGCCTTGTTGTTCGTAAAAAGCGTTTATAACTCTGGGAGTTCAGGCGGGTTTGTGAATCTGCTTTGTGATAATTTTTTGTTACTTTTAAAGGCTACTTTCGCTTCGTGGCAAACCTCGTATTCAAGGGCGCACATCATGATTTCTTCAAAGTCCGCAAGTGACAAACCTTTCCCGAAAAGGTTATAAACGTGTCCGTCGTCGGTGTATTTTTCGGTTGCATTATACAATTCGTCTTGGCGGTTTATGTATTTTTCTTCTGTGTTGATGCCTGCAAAATGTCCTGCGTCCAAAGCCTTGTTTCCCCACGCCTCTGGGTTGCTGTTGTCTGGCCATAGCCCCGTGTTTGCATAAAAACCTAGGTGCTCTCTGCGCTCTTGCGCTATTTTTCTGCGTACTGCACCAGAGGAGTAATGTTGGACAAAGTCCAGTTTCTTCATAAGGGCTTCAAACTCTTCACGGGTGAATTTTTCTTTTGGCCAGTTGATAATATCCAAATTATTCATACTCTATAAATACCACAGAATTTAGTAAATTGCAATACTAAAATCAATAAAATTCTATAAATCGTCTGTGCAGACACCCTTGTAGAGGGCGAAAAAGGGGTTTTAGAGCCAATTTTGGATAAAATTCCAAAAAAAATGGCGTGAAAGTGTTTACTTTGGTCGGTTGTTTGTGATAAAATAATTGAATGGCAAAGATTAGCAATGACACAGTGATTTTCAGCAAAAAACCAAGCAGCGACCCGTCCGTTGACGCGTCAATTGTGGGCAATGGAAGGGTATGGGGAAGCCTTTTGGGTGCCAAGAGTGGCGAGCGCATAACCCTATACAGGCGTGATTTGAACGCGGGTGGCTACACAGGTGTTTTGCAAGACGTATCCGACAAATTCCCGACCGTGCGAAAAATGTTTGCAGACGGCAAAGTCTTGGATGCGGAAAAAGTCCTTGCCAACGAATTCAAAAAGAGAAATTGTAAACCCTCCTCGGACAAACCTTTTGCTTTGCCGATTATCAAAATCGATTACATGTTGAACGGGTTTGTTCAGGACTATAAACGCACGACCGACATGGAAACTGGGGAAGTCGAAGTTGCGTTTAAATCTGGTAACTCGGGTGTGTCGCGTCGGGCTTTTGTTTCGCACGCAACCGATATGTTCGTATATACCGCCGAGTCACAAGTTAATGCAACCGTAAGCATAGACACCGCAAACTTGCCGACTGGCGCACAGGTCACATACACGGGCGGATATATCACTATGGCCGCGCGTAACGCGTCAGGTCAGGATTACGGCTTTGTGGTGCGTGTGGTTTCAAACAACCAAGAATCCCTAAGCGACAAGATTGTTGTCCGTAACGCCGAGGAGATGACGGTTTATGTAAAAACATTTAACAACGCAAGCCGTGATGCCGAGTTCAAAAAAATCCGTGCGGAACTTGAATCAGTAAAGTCTTATGACAAAATGTTTTCGCAAAGTTCGTCTGCGCATGAAAAAATGTGGAACACAACGCAAATCTCGCTTGGAAACTCGCCGACAAAAGACCACGATTTTGACGCAATGCTTTCACGGGCGGGCGAGGGGTTTATTGACCCTGGTCTTGTGGGTCGCCTCATAAACCTTGGCAAGTACATATCAATTTGCGGGGTGGATACGGGCGATGTTTCGCTTTTTAATGCTATGCAGTTGGTTTATTGCGGTAGTATGTCTGATGTAACAGAGGACATGGTGCTTAAATTGTTCGAGTTTTACGAAAAATACGCCGACGATTTAAAGAAAAACGCATCCCGCGTCTATGGAATGAAGGGTTACTTTATCCCAAGTACGGTAAGCCCAGCAAGTGCTTTGTTCGGTTCCGTAGATTCTGGTACTTTGCATTTTGTTGCATCATCCGCGCTTGCCGCAAACGTGTTTTATAGGTACTACTTCCTATCTGCGGACACAAAGATGTTAAAAAGCCGCATCCTGCCGTTCATGCGCGAGGTAATGAACTTTTATTCGGACTTTTTGAAACTTGACCCAAGCGGTCGTTATACAACAATCCCAAGTTACAGCCCAAAAAGTGTGCCAGGAAACACGATTGGTGGAAACAAACTTTCTAATTTGGAAAATTTTGCGTTCACGGTAAATAGCACGGTTGATTTCTTGGCGATTGATGCGCTTTTGGACAACCTTATCCACGCGGAGGGGCAATGCGGTCAGGCGGATGATACTGTGCTTTGGCGTGATATGAAATCAAAAATGCCTGCATACGGCGTAAACGACCAAGGCGGTATAAAAGAATACACGAACTGCGCATTTATTGACAAAGCCGAAAACCTTGGCACAATGCACGCGTACGGTTTGTGGCCGCTTAAAAACATTTCGTTCGGCGACAAAGTTGTTGACTATAANCCCGCCGTGATTACGGGCGGTAAACAAGAACAAACAATATCTCTGCGCCAAGCAAGTTTGAACGCCGTGAAGCAAAGGCTCGGCTCCTCATGGCATTTGTGTGACGGGCGTGTTTTGTGTACGTCGTTGGCTCAGGTCGCACACTCTGGCATCGCGGAAGGTGCACAGTTTGCCCAAGAACTTATTTTAAGGGTTCTGTCATCGGTTGTTGGCTCGGGCGGTTTGATGGCGAATAACGACTGGCGCGGGGGGGAGAGTGCAAAATCCACGGGTACCCCTGCATTCGACGTAGCAACAACAATTGGTTTCGCGACCGCAATGACCGAGTGCATTATACAAAGCAATACTAATACCCTGCGCGTGTTGCCCGTTTCTATGGACGCTTTGTCAAGCGGAACAGTGCGCGACATCCCGACGGATTTCTGCGGTTCGGTGTCTATTGATTGGGACGTTCAAAAGGGTAGATGTGTTGTCAAAATCGTTCCAAAAATTACGACAAAAATCAATATTGAGGTATCAAAACAATTCCGTAAAATCAAAGATAAGGTTTTGAAAATGGACCCGTCCATCAATGGTTTGCGGGATGTGCAATTGACACAGGGTAAGGCAATTACTTTTGAATTCGCATAAAATCAATATATGGTGTTGTCTGTTTCATAGACTACACCATATATAGTTTCACAGATTTTATTGACAAACGTATTAAATTGGTGTAATATATGGCTATTCCGTGCCGAAGTGGTGGAATGGCAGACGCGTCGGACTCAAAATCCGATGTTGGCAACAACGTGTGGGTTCAAGTCCCACCTTCGGCACCAATGGAAGAATTATACAAACGATTTGACGAATTGCAACTTAAATATGGGGCAAAGGAACTTCAAGCAATATAAGGTGGCGGGTGCGGGCAAAACCCCGATGTTTGTTTCGTGTTTATGAATCCAACGGGGAAAAATGTCGCAAGTAAGAAAGATTGGACGGGGCCGCGTTATCCGTGGCTTGAAACGAAAACCATTTGGAAACTTTTTGCGGACATCGGGATTATTTCGTCTGCTCTTAATCAGCATATTCAGTCTATGAAACCGCTTGTTTGGACACCCGAATTTTGCGAACAGGTCTATGGCGAAGTGCGAAACAAAAAGGCATATATAACCAACCTTGCGAAATGCACCCAGGTGGATGCTCGTCCTTTGCCTGACCGAGTTTTTAAGGAGTATCTTGACTTGTTTTCAAAAGAAATGAATATTATCAAGCCAAAGGTTATTATCTTGTTTGGTAATCAAGTGTCATCAATTGTTCTTGGTAAAAATATCAAGGTGAGCGAGCAAAGAAAAATTGAACACAATTACAATGGGAGTAGGGTTTATTCTGTTTTTTACCCAGTAGGCAATGGAAGATTTAACTTGCCCAAAGCAATAGAAGATTTAAAATGGATAATGGATAAACATTTTTAATTTTGTAATTTAAACCGCGCAACCTGTTGTTTGATTCGGTTCATTATCGCTTCGGCAAAGTCCTTAATCGGCGGGTATAGGGCGATTGCTTTTTTCGGATAGTTCACCTCGAAGTCAATTATGTGTTCGACCGAGGTAAAACCCTTGTTTTTGAAAACACCGTTTTTAATGCAACTGGTAATTATGTTGTCCAGTCCGCTTTTGATGATAAACAAAGGGCATTCCAACTTGTCCAACGCCATTACAAATTTTGATTCTTCGGTTTCAAGGTTTTCGTAACTCTGATAATCCGCAATGTCACTTGAAAGCCCAAACTCTGACAACAAAGCGGTTGCGTTTTGAAACTCTTTTTGCTTTACCAAGTCGCGGTTGTCGCCCTTTGATTTGGTCACAGCGGGGATGTCTTGTTTCATGCCAATCTCGCCCCAATCGTGCAGATAAATGTACCGAACGACCTTGCGAAAATCGAGGTCAAAATTATAATGGGCAATCAACTTGTCCGCCAAAACAATCATCATAAAGCAATGCTCGGCGACATTGTTGCGGAACTTTTTGGCAAGATGCCCATAGCGTTCAATCTCGCGAATCCGCACGGCTTGGAGGTAATAGTCAATTATTTCTTCGGTTTTCACATCAATATTGTAGGTGTTTTCAATATCGTGTGTCAATATAAAGTGTGGACGACCAAAAGAAATACAAAAGCAATTACCGAAGATTGTTTACGGGCGTGACGTTTGACCACACGGCGAATTCTTTGGCGGGCTCGGCGTTGATTGTTGGTTACGCGCTGTTTTTGGGTCTAAGCGAATTCGCCGTTGGGTTATTTTTGTCGCTTAGGGTAGTATTAATGTTCACCGCGGTTTTTTCCGCACCCTTGTTTTCGAGAATTGGGCAATCAAAACTGGCGGTCCTTACCACGGCGTCATTGTATCGGTTAAGTGCATTCGCGATAATTTTGATACCTTTTATGACCGATGATGTGACTTTGAGGGCCGTGATTTTTTGTGTCTGTATATCACTGTCTACGGTTTTCGCGCATCTGAACTACGCGCCCATGGTCAATTGGAGGATGCAACTCTTAAAACCCGACGACCAAAAAAGGTTTTTTGCACAAAAGAATTTTGTCGTGCTGTTAATCTCGGCGGTTTTGAATTTGACGCTTAGCCACTTTCTTGACCAAAACATTGGCACCGACTTTGCGTACACAATGTTTGCAATAATACTGTCAACGATTGTGCTGGTCGCCGTCCTAGAGATAACATTCCGCTCTATCACCCACAAACCCCAAGCCACAGACAAAAGCAGTATCACAATCAAAGAAACAATCACCGCGCCGATGAAAAACCGCGAAACACGAAAGGTTATTATATTGCAAGTCATGTTTCATTTCTTTATGAACCTAGGAACAATGTATCTAGCGTTTTATCAAATCCAGTATCTGGAAATGAGTTACCTATTCATAGCAATACTTTTGTTGATTTCGACCATAGCGGGGATGCTTGGCGGATTTTTCTTTGGCAAGACCGCAATCAAAAAGCGCAACTTTAACCTCGTTCTGTATATAAGTATTTCAATGTTGATGTTGGTTTTTATCGCCTATGGAGCAATGGGGAATTACGTGTTGTATGTTGTCCCCGTGCTGTCATTTTTGTGGGGTTTTGGTGCAACGGGTTTTGGATTATACGAAGGCATCGTTCTCCACGAAACCGCACCCAAAGAATACAAAATCACCGCGCTGTCGTGCTACAAGTTTTACTCGGGTCTTGTAAGTTTGCTCTTGGTGGCGGTGACGCTTTTGCTTTTGGGCGGAAACAACGCGGTCATAATCCGCGCAATCTTCGGGGCATCAGCAGTGGGTATGGGTTTGACACTTTTGTACTGCCGTTTTGCCTTCAAAGGCAAACATAATCATACCTCGGAAAGATAATCTTTTGATTTGCCAGTAGGATGACCTGTTTTAAACGGGTCACCAAGTTTGTTCGAGTGCAAACATCCGCCACCGCAATCTTTTAAAAGCAAACAGTTTTTGCATGCTTCATCAAGGTGATGCATCTTTTTAAATGCGGCTAACTCTTTATCGTTGTCCCAAAAATCCATAAACTTTTCATAAGTATCAAGTTCCAACATGTTTTTTGAAAGCGCATTCCCGCCCGTACCGCAACGGACAATGCTCCCGTCTGGTTTGACCGAAACATTATCTTTCCCCCAATTGCAACCGCCTTTCGGCAATAGGTGGTGATACATTGGCTTAATCGCGCAATACGGAAACACGTCACAGAGGTCAATCTTTTGCCCATACTCTTTTTGCATTTCGTTAAATACCGCCATTATATTGTTGGCATCAATTCGCTCTATCTGAAAGTCCACACTCCCGCACGCGCGACCTGCTGGCATAATTCTTTGGATGCAAAACATGTTGACCTTGTTGTCAAATTCGTTCATAGCATTGAACATTATAGAGTTCATTTCATTCGCCGTGTGGGGCATTACGTTGATTGTCACACCAACCTCGGCGTCGTCCTTAACGCGCTGAAATTCCTTTACATTTGTGGTCACGGCCTTATAACTGCCCTTAACGCCGTTAAACGCGTCATGTACTTCTGCCGTAGCCCCGTGCAAGGTCACATTCATCTCGTCGACATAGGGTGCAACTTCTTTGATTGAAACGGGTTTTCCGTTGTCTTTGTACTCGTGTGTGTTCGACAAAACCGCGGTGTAGGTTTCCACTTTTGCCTTCGCGCCCACTTGTTTGATGTGCTTTAGCAAATCCAAAAGTTGTGGATGCGCACACGGGTCACCACCGACCAAGATAAATGACTCTGTAATTCCGTTTGCTACGGCGTTGGAAACGATTTGTTTTAAAACCTCGATATCGCCATGTTTGCCCGCGCGTTGTTGTTCATTGTCACTCTCGTAGCACATGGGGCAGTGCGCCATGCATTTACTGGTTATGTGAAACGCAATATAGTTTAATCTTCCCATGTTTTTTAGTTTATCAGTTTTCCCAGCCCTTGTAAAACAATTTTATTGTAAGCATCAGAATGCGGACACATTTGCGGTGAAGACAAAAATTCCTCGAACTCTGTAAACGGAACATATTTGACTTCGGCAACTTCGTCTTTTTCAAGTTTGATTTTCGATAAATCAAGTTTGTCTTTCAAAAAATACAAATGCGCAAACTCGTTATTAAAAAGACCTTTTTCCCATGTGCTGTTGGCTATGATACCGTCGTGTTCGACCGTACCAAACGGCCACTTTAACCCAAGTTCTTCTTGGTACTCGCGAATTGCGCCTTCAAGGGGTGTTTCGCCCGCAAAAAGATGACCCGCAACACTGACATCCCACAGATTGGGGAGATGTTTTTTCTTTGCCGACCGAAGTTGAACAAGAACACCCTCGCCGTCCGTGAGCCAAATATGCACACTCTTGTGCCACAGTTCTTGGTCGTGGGCTTTTTTCTTTTCAAATACACCAATGGGTTTCATATCCTCGTCAAAGACGTCAATCATTTCCATACAAAAAATCATACACCATGTCGAAAACTGTTGCAAGAAAATCAACGAGAGTGGTATACTTTTTGCATGACCGATAAAGATTACATCAGCCTTGCTATCGAGTTGTCCGAAAAAGCGGATTGGCCATACGGCGCAATCATTGTCAAAGGCGACAAAATAATAGGGCGGAGCGATGCACGCGCAAAGGTCAAAAACACCCCGTACGCGCACGCCGAGATGATAGCAATCGAGGACGCCCTCGACGGTATCTTTTTACAACCAGATTTTTCAGGGGCAACCCTTTATGCCTCGTGCGAGCCTTGCGTCATGTGCATGGGTGCGATTTTTTGGGCGCAAATCAGCCGTATCGTATACGCCGCGACTATCGAGGATTCAAAACAGTATGTTGCTTTTGAAATCCCAATCAGGGCCCAAGATTTGGTTAAAAAAGCCAAAAACCGAAACATCGAGGTCATAGCAGGTCTTGAACGGGGCAAAGCCGTAGAAGTAATGCGAAACTGGAACATATCGTTTCAACAATAATGTCTTTCCAGTAATTCCTGTCCAAGTTTATCTGCCGAAGTAAACAAAATCGTCTGGATACCGATTTGTTTGGCCTTTTGTATGTTTGCAGGGCTGTCGTCAATAAACAAAACGTTTTGCGCGGTCGCACCAATCATTTTCAAAACTTTATCAAAAGTCCCGTCGTCAACCTTTATCTGACCGATTTCGTGGGACCAAATAATTTTGTCAAACCACGCTAGGCAGGGGTGTTTTGCTAAAAGAAATTCTGCGCATTCCCGCACATGGTCCGACAATAAAATTAACCTGTACTTGCCCTTCAACTTTTGGATTATTGAAAGGGTACCGTCTACCGTGCTTTCCATGTTCTTCCTAAAAAAGTTCTTAAACTCAACATGCGATATATCCCAGTTCGCGCCCTCAAGCAATTTAGATATATATTCATCCTCGGTAATGTTACCGCGCATTAATTCTCTCCATACATCATGATTGCTCAGCACTCTTTTTGAAAATTCCTGTGCAGGTATACCTTTATTTGATTCAATCAATTTCTCGACACCGCAAAGTCCCGCAATTATGACTTCAGATAAATCAAAGATAATTGTATTCACCATGATATGGTATACCTACTTCTAGGGCTCAATGTCAAACGTAATATCTTGCTTTGATAACAACGACCAATCGAAACTTACCAATTCGCAATTTTCAATGCCTTGAACTTTTGAATAATCAGAGATTTTTAAATGGTTGTCATACAGCACCGATACAAACACCCTGATAAAATCGCCGTGTGAATACAGGATTATATTTTTACCTTTGAATTGTGAGATGAACTGAGTCATCTTTAATGCGCGCTTTTCGACATCGGCAATTGTTTCGGCGTTAGGTATTTTGATTTCAGAGTCTTTAACCCAAAATTTTGCCCAATCTTCCTTTGTGACCGTTATTCCTTCTGCGTCGCCATATTTTCTTTCTTTTAGTCCATCATGTTTTATGATTTGGCCGACAGAAACATTACCTGCTTTGAAAGATATATCCAAAGTATTCGATGCCCTAAGTAACGTTGAAGTCAAGGCAACATCAAAATGTTTTCCTTGTATTTGTTGTAAGCCAAATTGTTCGGCTTGGTTTCGCCCTGTTTCGTTTAAATCCCAGTCTTGTTGTCCCATCAAAATCATATTTTTGTTGCCGTCGGTCTGCCCATGTCTAACAATGTAAATCATAAGTTACTATATCAATATCCATTGACATTTGCAAATTTTTATGTTATATTAGTTTGAATGATAGTAAAACCTAGTGAAATTATTGATATAGAAAACGAATTTACACCTCTCGTAGATGAATCACGAGAGATATATGTACAAGCCTGCGGTTGGCAAAAGTGCGATGACGGAGTTTGGAGATGCATAAGCATGCTCAAACAGCAACTGGACAAATCTTGTTGCAACAATAAATCATTGGTTTGTTCGAATTATTCTGAAACTGGGTGCGAGGATGAATCGGAAAAACCTTTGTTTTGCAAATCTTTTTTATGTCAAAATGCAGAGAAAAATCTTAAGCAAAATAACCCAGAAGCATATATTAAACTCAAAGAATTGGACAAACGTATAGGGCGAGTGAACAAACATCTTTTACACGAAAACTTTTTTTATGAACTGGAAAGAACTGGTACAAGAAATCCAAATTACATATAATTATTCCAAAAGCCAAACCAAAAATGGTGCGGACGAGAGGAGTCGAACCTCCAAGACCAGGTTTCTAAGACCTGTACGTATGCCAGTTCCGTCACGTCCGCATGATTTAAAAAGATATCTTGTAAAATCCTTTGTGTCAATGATAATCTGTGTGATAAACTTGGTAAGTGAAAAAACTTTACGAACTTGTCAAAGCCGAGAGTTTGAACTGGGATGCACACGAAAATATGCCTATGTTTCAATGTTGGAATTTTCATGCTTTGCCAGTTATAAAAAATGCGGTCAAATTTGCAAAAGAACGCGGCGCCGATGCCCAAGTAGTAGAGGTCGCAGCGTTGTTTCATGAATATGGCGGTTACGTGGACAAGTGCAAACATTACAAAGACCACCACATTGTCGGGGGCGAACGGGCAGAGCCTATTTTGTTGGCACACGGTTATTCCCAGGATTTTGTTGATAAAGTCAAACAGTGTATTTTCTCGCATAGAGCATCGGTTATATGCCCAAAGTTGACTGTCGAAGAAATTTGTGTTTCCGACGCTGATGCCGTTGCACATATTGAAAATGTTTTTCAAATGATAATGTGGATGGGGCAGCGCGGCGATTCCGTGGAAGCCGCGAACGAATTTATAAAGCGCAAAATCACAAAGAGTTATGCCAAACTCAGCCCACAGGCAAAAGATTACGCCAAAGAAAAATACGAGGCAATTTTAAAAATCCTTTATTGATTGACTTTATTACTGTTCAAAGCAAACCCTCGTGCGCCAAAAGTTTTTCCTTGACCCCAAGCCCCCAACGGAAGCCCGTCAAGGAACCACCCTTGCCCAAAACCCGATGACAGGGGATAATGATTGGAATAGGATTTCTGTTATTCGCCGAGCCAACTGCCCGACACGCTTTTGGACTGTTTGCAAGCGTTGCCAAGTCCGAATACGTCGTGGTCGTTCCAAAGCCGACATCGCGCACCATGATATCCCAAACACGTTTGTGAAAGTCACCGCCTCCGACCTCCATAACGACTGTAGAGTTAGATATATTTTTGTTTTCAAAAACGACGTCAAAAACTTTTCGCGAGCCCGCAAAATATTCCCGTAATTGCTTTGCCGTGTTTTGCAAAACCAACTCCTCGGGGGAGTCCACGATATCCGCGGGTTCTTCGCCCTCGAAAAAAATGTTTACAAGTTTGTTGTCCTTTGAAACAATTGTCAGTCGCCCAATCGGGGAATCCACACGCAGATATTTCTTTTGCATGCTCTATGGTATCACGAAATCGCGCCCTGTCGCAAACAATATTTCGTAACAAACCTTGCTTGCTCCGTCTGTTGCGAAGTTCGTCGTACCGATTTTATAGACATCTTTTTCTTGCCAAACTTTTTCTATGGAATCTAAAAAAGTCGTAGGGGAGAGGTCTTTTTCATACAACACGGCACCTGCATTGTGGCGCAAAACGTGCCCTACATTGTCGATTTGGTCGCCCCGTCCTGTCGCCAAAGGTATAAACAACGTGGGCTTCCCAAGTGCCATGAGTTCGCACAAAGTGTTGCTTCCCGCGCGTGAAACAACGATATCCGCCCACGCGAGGTAGTTCTCTATGTCGTCCACGAACTCTATTTGAACATAATTTTTGTGTTTTAAATCACTGGTTTTTCCGCGGCCGCAGACATGAATTACGTTATAGTTTTCACAGAGTTCCAAGGCCGTAGAATGTACAGCCTGATTGATGTTTGCGGCACCAAGTGAACCTCCTAAAACCAACAAATTTCGCGCTATGGGCAAATTGTGACGTTTGACGACCACATTTGCGTCGCCCTCAAAGATTTTTGGCCTTATAATCGGGCCGACAGTTTTAAATTTTTTGTCTATATCAAACGTCGTACAAACAACCGTACAGCAATCAACCGAGAGCCGATTTGCAAGCCCCAAACTCGCGTCGCTCTCATGCGCTACGACGGGGATGTTTCTTTTTTTTGCCGCACGAACAACAGGTAGTGCAACAAAACCGCCTTTCGAAAAAACCACGTCTGGTTTCAATTCGTCAAGCAATCTCCCCGCATTTTTTAAACTTTTATAAAACCCAATCGGGATACCCAAGTTTTTTGAAATGGCCTTAAAACTAAAACCTCGGCGCAACTTCACGCACTCTAGTGGGAAAAACTCGATACCCTCGGCCTCGATGATTTCACGCTCTTTGGGGTTGGTGCTCCCGATATAATAAATCTCTGAAAAATTTTGCCTAAGACAGGGGAGCAGTGCCAAATGCGGAATCACATGACCCGCCGTGCCACCGCCTGTTAAAACAACCGTGGATTTAGAAACATTCTTGCCGTCGACTTTAATCATTTATATAGTCTACGCAAGAACTCATCTGATATGTGACATATGCCTTTCTGCAAAAATTTTGAAATTGATGTTTGACAACCTGCATTTAATAGTGTACTTTCTTTTATTCGCCTTCGTAACAATCTCGTTTATGAGAACGTTGCTTTGGCTCGTTGTATTTGCCTTCGTAGCTCAGTCGGTAGAGCAAGGGACTGAAAATCCCTGTGTCCGTGGTTCGATTCCGCGCGAAGGCACCAACATACTGCACTTTTTTGTCACTATAAGCACAATATCTTGTGTTTTATTAAGTTTTCAATGTTCGTCGCTTTGATGTTTTCACACAATTTTCACACATTACCGTGATTTGACACAAAGTCTAGGTGCTCGGCAAGTCTTCCAACCGCCGCTTTTTTGTCGTCATCGTCTACACAAAGGTATGACCGCGCCGTAGTGTTGATATTCGAGTGTCCAAGCAAGACTTGGATTTCTTTGATGTCGGCCCCTGCTTTGCGCAAGTGTGTCGCATAGGAACTGCGCAAGTGCTTCATGGTACCTTTAAAGCCATTATCTTTGCATATCTTTCGGACTTTACGGGTCAACGCGTTGGGCTTAATCAATGCACCGTATGGGTCAACCATGACAAACTCGGC
>WQSK01000019.1 GCA_009787915.1 Bacillota bacterium | reverse complement strand
AAATTATCGTGATGTCGTACCGCCGTTACTCGATAGTCCGCCGTAATATTTGCCAAATTCACCTGACCACCATTCCCGTCAAACCTCACGGAATGCGTCGTCCGACGATTCCACAACTCCGCCCAATCGATGATTATTGACGCGGCACAAATGTCAACTGGGTTTGCCCCGCCGACGTTATCGGGGGGTCTTAACCACGTATTACGATTCATATTTTTTAAACCCGCGGGTTGTGCGGCTTGGGTCCACGCGCTGAACCCAACAATTGCATTATTCGCTTTGTTGCGAACACGTACGGGAATTTGTGCGCCTAATGGGATGTTCGACGACGTATTTGCCGCTTGGTTATGTGGTCGCCAACCGCCGTTATAACGGTAGTCCGCAACAACTAACAAATTCGAATTCCCGCCGCCCGCACAACAATTGTGCCACCCCGTCGTAACGCGTGCCGATACTCCTGTACGGCCTGGCATGTTGTTTCTTTGGTCTATCCCCGTCACGCGCGTGCCGCGGAATGCCTGTACCCAATTTTCGCGGAATGGACCATTGACGGTGATGCGCATGTGACCTGGGTTTCCACCAAATGCACCCGCACCGATTGTATTGTTATTGAATGTTCCTAGATCTAATGATGATATACGCCTACCATTGAATGCATTGGCGTTTATGCTGGCCGCCCTTTGCAAATTTGTGATTGTAAACTCCCTGTCGTCTACCGGGCCTGAAAATGCGTTGCCTATTATATTTAAATTATTCGCGGCGGGTATATTGGTGAAACTAACACCATTAAGAGGCGTATGAATAAAAGCACTGCCCCCGATTTGTGTCAACTGGCTGTTTGTCTCGAAAGTAACAGTTTGTAGGCTTCGGCTAGAATGGAAAGTGTTACCACCAATTATTTGAATCTCTCGGGGTATTGTAATAGAAGTTATTTGCGACGCACCAAATGCTCCGTTAGCATTCAAATTTCGTTGTAAACGCCTAGGTAGGGTATCATTACGATGTGCGCCCCCAGATACGTTTGTTGTACGAAACCTTGTTATACCTGTAGCCCAAAATACATCATTACCTAAATTCAGTTGTGGCGTAGTTTGATCTAAAGTATTTTCTGCGAATGAAACTTGGGTCAGGCTAGAATTACCTACAAAGCCTAGAGTCCCGATTCTCGTCACAGTACTAGGTATCCTTACATCAACGGTCTGTGCAGCACCGCTTGGAGGCCATACATTGGCACGGTAACCTCCTCGAGTCAGCCAAAAATGACCGAATGTATTATCTTCAATACGATTTAGTCCTTCTGGTAAAATAAGGTTTCGGATAACAATTGTACGCGTAACATTCCTTGTAGCACCATGTTGTGTCCTAGAATAGGTTCGTGTCCATGTGTTGCCTTGGTCGAAAAAATGACCAAAACCGTCAGCACCAAAATTCGCCGCGCCCCTAGGACCAATTGAACGCAATCGACCTGCTTCAGAACCTGTACCCAAAGGAAGCGTCAGGTCTATAAAAACAATTTGAGGCCTCCAAGTGGTGGCGTTTAACATAGTTAAACTATTATTCATGTTAGTAGTATTTACACCATCAATGCCCGTGTTCGTGCCGTCAAAAACCCTCATCCAAAAACGGCCAGTAAACCCAACGGCCCTAGCCCCGCCACATCCTGATGGTTCCCCAATAAGGTGAGCTGTGTTATTAGTATTTGTTGTAGGGGCAACTGGCATCGAACGTGCAATGGCAAAATATTGTGCATTCGCATTAAACATAGGAACAAATTCAGCGTTTTGTTGTTCCATTTCCGTGTGCATCGCAATCATTTCAGGTGTAACATACATCGTGTCATCATCGTCCCAGCCACCCGCAAATCCATCTGCATTTTCCGCGGCGACCATTTCAATTTTTTTATTATCCAAAGGGGCCACCCCCCCCCATACGAGAAAAACACCCAAGCCAATGGTGGTCGCCAAACACATCATCAAAATGACGCGGGCATTAAGAAATTTTTTCATTCGTGAGTTCCCCATAGTATAGTGTTATTATTATTCAAAACACCCGTTTTAGTCAAGTGATTCCAAGGTTTTCGAGTCCAAAATATCAAATTCCCCAACCCGAGTCCTAATAATCGTCGAAGCAATAGCAACGGTCCCAAGTTTTTGTGCCAAGAGTTTTGCAAGTGACCGCACATAAGTCCCCGTTTGACATTCGATTTCCACAAAGAATTCGTGGGGTTCAAGTGGTGTCGACCGATGCAAATCCAACCATCGCAAATCCCCACCCAAAGAGTCCGCAAGAAGTTCAAAGCGGTCAATGGTCACGGTTTTTGTCGGAGGCACAAAGTCGATACCCTGCCTTGCCAAATCGTACGCGCGCTTTCCGTTGATGTGGACGGCGGAAAACTTGGGAACTTGGATTTCGACCTCGCCGACAAGGGTCGGGAGGGCTTTTTCAATTTGGGCGCGCGTGGGTATGACTTTGGAGGTTTTAATAACAACACCTTCGTTGTCCAACGTGTCGGTTTCAACACCAAATGTAAACACCGAGCGATAGACTTTTTTCCCGCCCGAGAGTTGTTGGTTCAGTTTTGTTGCTTTTCCAACCAAAAGAATCAAAACCCCACAGGCTTCTGGGTCAAGGGTGCCAAGATGTCCGACCTTGAGTTTGCGTGAGGGAACACCAAGTTGTTTCGCCAAACGGGCTTTCACAATTGAAAGACACCGAAACGACGACATGCCAGGGGGCTTTAAAACATTTAGGATTCCGTCCATAGTTAAATCAAATCCAACTTTGTTAATTCGGCATTAATTTTTTGAAACATTTTTTCATACCCATCCACGTTCGGATGCAAACCGTCAATCAAATCTTTTTTCCCTACGACATCAAACATTTGAATATAAGAAACACTTTTCAAAGTACAAATTTCTTGGATAAAACCATCAAACTGGATAATTCGTTTGTTAAGGTAACTCTTGTTTTTTTGCAAAGAATCTGAAAACCGATTTGCGGTAAGCGACTCGTCCACATGTGTCAAGCCCACAAATATAATCTCGTTTGTGAATTTTTTTGCTTTTGAAATCAAGTCATTAATATTCTTTTTAAATTCTGTATCCGTGACACGGTCACCTTCACCCTCGATAATCACAGTATCGTTGATTCCAATCGCAAATATAACAACAGTTTTTTTGCCTTCAACATGCCTTGCCTGACACTCTGGGTCAAACCGATTCAGGATTTGCTGTGTCACTTCCCCGCAACGCCCGAGGTTAAAAACATCGACCTCATACCCATGTTTTTTATCAATGTATAAACGCAAACGGTTAACCCAACCGCCTTTTTCAAGGTCACCCATTCCGTATGTGATACTGTCACCGAAACACAAAATATTCATGATAACCTTTTTTCGACCTCGCGGACGATTTGTTTGCGCAACTTTCTGTAAGANCCGCGAAGTGTACAACCTGCCGCGTTTCTGTGACCGCCCCCGCCGAACGAAGCCGCGATTTCAGAAACGTCCGTCGTTCCGTGGCTACGAAACGATACGTTGAACCTTTTTTTACCCTGCTCCATTAAAAGAGCACTTATCATAACGTCTTCCATGCCCGAAAGATATTGCTTGTACTTGCCCTTGTGCGCGGTATTGTAGTCTTTTGCGTCTTTAAGTTTCGTAACCGACAAACTCCCCCGCAAATAAAACCTAATGTTTTTAAGTATCTGCCCCAAGCCAACAAACAACTGGGTATCATAGGTCAGGAAATTGACCTGGTTAATCCCAAATTTGTCACAACCGTATTCCACGAGGCTCGCCGCAATTCGGTGGGTTTGGGCGGTCGTGCTTGAGTGCAAAAAACAACCCGTATCGGTCGCAACCGCGGTATAGAGCGCATCCGCAATCTTTTTTGTAATCGGAACTTTTTGGGTTTCAAAGAGTTGAAAGACCAACTCTCCAGTAGCAGCAGCGGTCGGGTCCGAGAGCGCAACATCACACTTAAAGGCAAACCCCAAATGGTGGTCAATGCAAATAGCACTTTTTGAAATTTTCAATAGGGGTTCAAAAATCCCCATACGCTTGGTTTCCCCAAGGTCAACTATAACAATCGCGTCATAGCCCTTTCTCTCCTCTGGATACGCACTCTGAAACGTGTCGTGACCTTCGAGGTATGGAAATTGATTTGGTATATCTTCTTCAAAAAAGATATCAACCACTGCACCCGTGGTTTCATAGGCGTATTTTATGGCGAGTGCACTCCCCACCGCGTCACCGTCTGGGCGAATATGCCCAACGACAGCAATCGTCTTTGCGGCTTTTAATATTTTATGGGCCTTTGCAAAATCCGCGGTGTTAATCACGCATCTCCTTTGATTTGGCTAAGCAACTCGTCCACGCGGGCCGCGTTTTGCGCACCGTCGTCAACGATAAACCTAAGTTTCGGCACACGTCGGATTTTCATTCCGTTGGCAATCTCTGTGTGGAAAAACCCTTGCATGCCGTCAAGTGCCCTAACACCTTTGTTTACAAAAACACGTGCGGTTGACAAATCTGCACTGGCTTCCACACGCAAAATGTGTACGTCAATGACCGCTTCGTCACCACTCTTTTTCAAAGCCAAAGTCAACAAGCGAAAAATATCCGCATTGACCCGACCCATAAAAGCCGAAGTTGAATTGATTCCTTTACCGCCTTTTTCTTTGTTCATAGTAACCTCCTAAAATTCGTATTTCTTTCCGTTATACATGACGGGCAAGCGTTCGCTCCCGATACACTGTATCACATCACCGACTTTAATTTCAACTGTTCCGTCAAGTTTTATCCCGCATTCAAACCCAGACGCAACTTCTTTGGTGTCGTCTTTTTTGATTTTGAGGGTTTCAATACGGCATTCCCCAACTGTATCTTTTCCGCGAACAAGTTTTACTTTCTCGCCACGTGTGACTTTTCCGTCTTTTACCATACAGCCTGCGATAAGACCAATCGCACTGGACTTGAATACTGCGCGGACTTCTGCAGAACCAAAGTAGACCTCTTTATATTGAGGCGCAAACATACGCACCATTTTTTCCGTTACAAAATCAAAGATTTGATAAATAACATTGAACTCGTGAATCTGTTGTTTTTGTTTTTTAGCCAAAATTTTTGCGGTCGGACTGGTTTTCACATTGAACGCGATTATTAGGGCTTCGGAAACTTCCGCCAATGAAACATCGTTATCATTAACAACACCAACACCACTTGATATCACATTAACATTGACCTCGTCGCTGGTAATCGTATTAAGTGTTTGAATAATCGCCTCCAAACTGCCTGTCACATCGCCTTTCAAGATTACATTAAGTTGTTTCTTTGCTTTTGTATCCAAACTAGCAATAGCATCAATATCCGAAGCCAATTTTGTACTTGCTTTGGTTTGCGCACGGCGTTCTTTGTCTTTTCTTTCAAGCACAACCTGACGTGTAAGGCTTGCATCCACAACATAGCACGCATCCCCTGCTTTCGGCACATCCGAAAAGCCCAGAACCTGTACAGGGGTCCCAGGTGTTGCGGTTTTCATAGGTTTTCCATTGCTGTCCATCATCTTGCGAACTTTACCCGACGCGGTTCCCGCAAGAATAGTATCACCAATTTTAAGGGTTCCACTTTGAACCAACAAAGTGACAACTCCGCCGACACCTGCGTCTTTGCGCCCGTCGATAACGATACCTTGTGCGCCCTTGTCAGGGTTTGCGGTATAGTTGTTAATTTCGGCAACCAACAATATTGTTTCCAACAACTTGTCAATTCCCGTGCCTGCCATAGCCGACACAGGAACCATGATTGCCTCTCCGCCCCAATCTTCCGCCAAAACGTTGTGGGTGCTTAATTGCTCTTTGACCCTATCAAGGTTGAACTCTTTTTTATCCATTTTGTTCACGGCAACAATCATAGGGAGTTTATGTTTTTGGATATGTTTAATAGCCTCGATTGTTTGAGGCATAACACCATCATCCCCCGCGACAATAAGAATAGCAATGTCCGTAAGCGACGCCCCTCGCGCACGCATTTTTTCAAACGCCGCGTGACCTGGTGTATCGACGAAAGTGATTTTTTTCTTTTGGTGCGTAACTTGATAAGCCGCAATATGCTGGGTAATCCCGCCGTGTTCTTTCGCGGTAACATTTGTTTTTCGGATGGTATCCAAAAGCGTCGTCTTACCATGGTCAACGTGACCCATGATAGTAACAACCGCGGGACGGTGTTCCATTTTACCTGCGTCCTCGTCTTTGCTTTGTTTGTGTTTGTCGCGCATTTTTTCTTCAAATGTTTTATCGGCGTTAAGTTGTAATTCAAGCCCAAACTCGCCCGCCACCAAAGAAGCCGTATCAAAATCAATCGTGCTGTTAATCGTGGACATGTTTCCAAGTACCATAAGTTGTTTGATAATCTCGGTAACTGGTTTACCGATTTTTTCGGACAAAGTCTTTACCGTAACATCGTTTGTGTTTATAACAACAATATTAGACTGAACACGCGGGGTGTCGTTTCCTTCCTTGGCCTTTTTGGTTCTAAACATACGGGTCAGCATGCGTTCTTCAATTTCTTGTTCTTCCAACATACCGCGCCTAAGCAAAGCACGTTTGTCAAGCGAACCCGAACGCTCGGACGGGTCGAATGTTTTAACACGTTTTTTTGCCGAAAAAGTATCGACCTTTGGAACAAATTTTTCTGTCGGAGCCGAAGTCCTTGGGAGCCCACCCCCTGCACCTGCTGGGCGCGGAGGACGTGGACCAAAGTTGCCTTGACCGCCCTGATAACCCTGACCTTGTGGTCTTGGACCAAATGCAGGTCGCTGACCGCCCTGGTATCCGCCCCCACCTTGTGGGCGAGGTCCAAATTCCCTGCCTTCACGTGGTGGAAACCCAGGTCTTTGTCCAAAGCCACCTTGCCCTTGTGGTCTTGGTGAAAAACCACCCTGCGGGCGAGGGCCGCCAAAAGATTGTGCTGGTCTGCCGCCTTGTGCAGTTGTTGTTTGTGTGATTGGTCTTTGTGTAAAACCCGTTTGTTTCGCAGGCGTTGCTGCAGGTGTCGTTGGTTTTGGTGCAGATGTCTTTGTAAAACCACCACGTTCGTCAACCTTGCGCTCGGCATCTTCGCGTTCTTTCTGTAATTTTGCACGATAATCTTCGTACTCTTTTTGTTTAGACGCACTGCGCTCGGCATCCGCTTGCTGTTTTTCGGCGGTTCTTGTTGCTTGCTGTAAATTTTTAAATATCGCATCAAGGTTCCCGCGCACCGATGCCGACCTTTTTACAAGCGCGGAAATCTCTGGCAACAACGCACCGATTGACTTGAGGTGTTCTAATTTTCCGCTCTGCGCCGCCTGTTGATTTTGCATATTCAATAATTATACACACAAAGAAATTAATTTGCAAGTGTAAACTGACATTTGCTTTGTTGTGCTTAAAAAACCCCGCCCGAACTTCACAAATCTTCGGTGCCGATAAGTTGCCCTGCGGTCACACTAAAAAACTTAACGAACAAAACCAAAACTTCATAACTGGGTCTTTTCTTGTCATTTTCATACTCTGAAATTGTGTGCTGTTTTACTCCTATGGCATCTGCCAAATCTTTTTGGGAAATACACTTCTGCTCCCTCAGTTCTTTTATCCTCTGCCCGATATCTCTCATAGAGATATAATTACACACATCAAAAAATAATGCTTGACTTATCGCTATAAGCGATATATTGTTTGTTATCGCTACCAGCGATTTAATGGAGGAGAATTATGAATACCCCATACGTGACCCAATACTGTAACTTGAGGTTCGAGTGGCAATCCCTCGGAATAACCATAGACACCGCGACCGAGAACCAAGCCAGATTCATGCATGACCTAAAACAAAAAGCAATTGAACAAAGTGGTCTGACAGACAACGAATTGGATTTAATTTCTGTGTGCCGAAGATACAGATTATTAAAACAGGTCTATACCTACGCCCGAGGCATCAAATCATTGCCTCGATGATTTCTTTGGCGGATTCCATAGTACGTTTGTCTTTTTCATCATCACGAGTAGGGGAAATTTCGACAAGGTCTGAACCGACCATTAAACCGCTCTTTGCACTTTCACGGCAAATTGTCGTCATCTCCTCCAAGGTCATACAACCATTATTGTTATAAAACGTCGATGGCGCAAATTTTCTTTTTAAAGCATCAATATCGCAACTTAGATAAAACCCCAATTCCCCATCGTTGGTGACGCGCGAGATTGCACGGTTGTAATCTTTTGGGTTAAGCATCAGGATATTATTTCTTACGGCATAGTCCCTCATTCTTGTCGCACCAATTACGCAAATCCGCTCTTTGGGAACGACCTTAGACAACAAATATAAAACATTCGCATGACCCAAACCAAAAACATTCCCAAACGCATCTTCTTTCCTGTCATCAAAGTCCGTGTGCGCATCAACCCAGATAATACCACCGAAATTTTTAAGTTGTTTCAAAAGCCCCTTAACCACACCATATGTTACCGAGTGGTCCCCTCCAATCATAAGTGGTCGATTTCCCTCCAGCAAAATACGCTCTGTACGATTTTGTACTTTGATTGGAATGTCCTTGTTATAGTGTGGGAAAACAAGGTCACCATAATCTTTCTTACCCTTAAACAAACCCGCTTGACGCAAAAACTCTGGGGCACGTTCTTGCCCAACATGGTCACATCCCCAATGATGCCTCACGCCGAAAACACCGACTTTTGGTTTAACAACAGATTCTGTTGTCATAGTGATATCCTCACATGATTTCATTAAGAGTTAATATACACTATATTTTTGTAATTTGCAATAGTTCCAAAACTTTATCCGCAATTTTTTCAGGCGTAAACCCGATACCTTGCATTACGTCCTCGTCGCTTCCTGATAAACCAAAAGTATCGAACGCAACCACATCCCCTTTAAGCCCAAACTTTCCAAACAAGGCAAGGAAACTGTATCCCCGACCTAATTCTACACCAAGGATAGGCACGCCCAAGTTTTGTATCTCCACCATATCCGCACCCAAAACATGAGGAGCCATAGACGGGATACTTTTGACGTTGACAAAAACACCAATGGCCCCCAACAAGGTTTGGGCTTTGACACAAATTTGCACCTCCGACCCCGTAGCCATGATGACGGCTTGTGGCCTCTCAACATTCTTTTTGGTTGACGGTATACAGGCAGGCAAGTTCCCCCTCGACAATATAATTGCAGAGGGTTTTTCATTTTCAAAAGCATATTCAAATACTGCCGCGGTTTCCGCAACATCACACGGACGATAAACCGTTATGTTTGGAATAATCCTAAGTCCCGCAATGTGCTCGTTCGCCATGTGGGTTTTTCCGTCTTGTGGACTTCCCACACCGTCGTGCGTAAAGATATAAGTCACTGGCAAATTCATCATCGCAGACATTCTAATTGCGGGACGCATGTAATCTGAAAAAGCCAAAAAACACGAACAATAAGGCAAATACCCGTGGAGTGCAAGCCCGTTACTTATCGTACCCATGGCGAACTCGCGCACGCCGTAAGCAATGTTTTTCGCACCAAGGTTGTCATGAGAAAAAATATCAATCGCACCCGTACCGTCGGCGACATAGGCCTTGGTGCTTGACGCCACATCTGCATTCCCCCCAATCAAGCGCGGAGTCTGTGCATCAATTTGGTTTAACATAACATGACCCGCATCACGACCTGAAAGGCTTTTCTTCGGTGCCTCGCAAGTCAGGTCTTTGTGAGGTCGTTCTATAAACTCCAAAAGTTGTTCATACAAATCTGGGTATTCTCGGGCGTATTCTGAAAGGGCTTTTTTCCATTTGCGGTGTTTTGATTTTTTTTGAGAAACAAGTTTTTTAAAGTGCTCTAAAACATCTTCGTCAACCTCAAAAGCAGGAGTCAAAATCCCCCAATCGTTTCGCATCTTGGCAATTTCTTCCATAGACAAAACACTTCCATGCGCCTTGTTAGAACCCTCGTATTTAGTACCAAAACCAATTTGTGTGTGGGCAATAATAATTGTTGGTTTCTCGGTTTGCTTCATCGCGGTTTTTATTTTTTTTGTAATTGTGTACTCGTCCCCGCCGTCTGGCACAATAACCACGTTCCAACCCATAGAGCGAAACCGCTTTGCTGTGTCCTCGCCGTCCGCCATAGCGCGCGTTCCGTCAAGGGTCACATTATTGCAATCATACAAAACAATCAACTTGTTAAGTTTCCAAAGTGCCGCCAAGTTACAGGCTTCGTAACTGACACCCTCCATTAAACAGCCGTCGCCAACAAGGCAAAAAGTATGATGGTCAATAATATCGTGTTCAGGTCTATTGAATCGGTGAGCCAATTTTTTTTCCGCAAGTGCAATCCCAACCGCGGTCGCAATCCCTTGACCCAATGGACCTGTTGTACAATCAATACAAAGACGGCTATTGACCTCAGGGTGACCTTTTAAATCCGAGCCATATTTACGAAATGTTTTTAAATCCATATTAACGCCAAATGACCAAAGTGTTGCGTACAAAAGACCGCTCCCATGCCCCGCCGACATTACAAAGCGGTCACGGTTGAACCACTCGCCATCCCGCGGGTCGAACTTCATGTTTGTGTAAATCGAATACATCAAGGGCGCGGCACTTAACACCATACCCGTGTGTCCGCTCTTCGCGTGTGAGATTGTTTCGGCGCCAAGTACCCTCAAGGTATGCACCGCCGTTTGTTCCAATGTGTAGATTTGTTTCCCCATAACAATATTGTAACGAATACTGTTGAAAATTTCAAGTTTATTCTATACACTGTTTTTATGGAAAAGAACTTTGACTTTAAATCCGCCGAAGCGACCATTTATAAACGCCACCTTGATGAAGGTGCTTTTACCGCAAAAGTAGACAAAAACAAAAAACCCTACTGTATCGTTATGCCGCCGCCTAATGTGACTTCTCGTTTGCACGCGGGTCATGCGCTTTGTTATACAATCCAAGATATCATCATCCGCTTTAAACGTATGCAGGGGTTTGAAACGCTTTTGTTGCCAGGCGCCGACCACGCGGCAATTGCAACCGAAGTCAAAATTATCGAGGAACTTAAAAAACAAGGCATCGATAAAAACACCCTCACGCGCGAACAATTTTTGGTTCACGTAGAGGCTTGGTACAAAAAATATACCGCGGAAATAAAATCCCAAATCATGCGCCTGGGGGTTTCTTGCGATTGGTCACGCTTTGCTTTTACAATGGACCCGCAAAGCACAAAAGCCGTAAACGAAACTTTTGACCACCTATACAACAAAGGACTTATCTATAAAGGGAAACGGATGGTCAACGTCTGCCCTGGGTGCAAAAGCGCAATCTCCGACGCCGAAATCGAATACAAAACCGTGAGTCGCGACATCTACCACGTGTCCTATGGTTCCATAACGGTAGCCACCGTGCGCCCCGAAACTATCCCTGGCGACGTCGCAATCGCCGTCCACCCAAAAGACAAACGCTATGCCAAACTTGTCGGTCAATTTGTTTTTAACCCCATAACGGGCGCACAAATGCCAATCATCGCAGACGAATACGTAGACATGAAATTTGGAACAGGAGCCCTAAAAATCACACCCGCCCATGACCCAGCGGACTTTGAAATTGGACAGAGGCATAACTTGGAGCCAATCTTTGTTTCAGACCTATCCGACACCGCCCGAAAAACCGCAATTGAAAAACTTGAACAAAGCGGTGCCCTAGTCGCCACAAAAAAATACACAGGCAACATAAGTGTCTGCTATCGTTGCAGAAAACCGATAGAGCCGACAATCTCGGACCAATGGTTTTTGAAAATGACAGACCTTGCCAAACCCGCGATTGCTGCACTGAATAACGGTCTTGTTATCCTCCCAAAAAAGTTTGAAAAAACCTACCTCCATTGGTTGAACAATATAAAGGACTGGTGCATTTCGCGCCAACTTTTGTCGGGTCACCGCATTCCAATCAAGGGCGAAACCGATGTGCTTGACACATGGTTTTCGGCGGCACTTTGGCCGTTTTCGACACTCAACGGGAAAGACCGCGATTACTTCTACCCCACGCAAACGATGGTTACGGGGTACGACATTATTTTTTTCTGGGTCATCCGCATGGTTTTCATGGGCAAAGAAATAACTGGCAAACTGCCCTTCCAAAATGTGTTGCTTCACGGCTTGGTTCGTGACGCACAAGGGCGCAAGATGTCAAAATCCCTAGGTAACGGCATAGACCCAATTGACATCATCGACGAATTCGGCGCCGACGTTCTGCGCTTTTCTTTGATTGCAGGAACAAAACTTGACCGTGACCCTCGCTATAGCGTCGAAAAAGCCACCCTTGCCCGAAACTTTTGCAACAAAATCTGGAACGCGGTCAAGTTTTTTAAACTCATCGAAAACGAACCACAACCAGAAAAAGAATCACTTGCTGATAAATGGATACTAACCAAACTTAATACTCTTGTAAAAAGTATCATCAAAAAATACGAGAAGTTCGACTTTGGCGTTGCAGCCAACGAGTTACAACAGTTTTTCTGGTCGGACTTTTGCGACTGGTATATTGAGGAAAGCAAATCTTGCAAAAACCCGCGCGTATTCGGCTATGTTTTGAAAGTGTTTTTAAAACTCCTAAACCCAATCATGCCTTTTATAACCGAACATATATGGACAGTTGTACTTGGGTACAAAATTGGCTTGATAAACGAACCTTTCCCCTGCACCGACAAAACCCATAATTTCCCAAAAGCCAAAAAAGAGTTTGACCTATATATAGAAGAAATCAAACAACAACGCAACGCAAAGGACGAACTGGAAAACCGCGCAAAGCAAATCGAGTCCCTAAAAAAAGAAATCGCCCGTGGGGAAAACATGTTGTCGAACAAAAATTTTGTTGACAGAGCACCTAAAGATTTGGTTAAAAAAGAACAAGAGAAACTCGCCGAAAACAAGGCAACTCTTTCCGCACTTACAGGAGGTGGCAAATGATTGAAAAAATAGATTTTGTTGCCGACGAAATGGCAAAGAAATTGATACTCTTGTTTATATTCGAAAAAATGGAGTTCCCCCTAACGGACGCGAGCATCAACGAAATCATCATGAACAACCCCGAGTGGCTGGCTTACATGGATTTTCGTGAAGCCCTTTTTGGTCTTATAGAAACAAACTTGATTTACCAAAAAGTCCACTCTGGGGAAACCAGTTTTACCCTCTCGCAAGACGGCAAGACGGCACTTTCCCACTTTTACCAAAAAATCCCCGCATCGATTCGCGAGGAGATTGTAGAGTTCGCCAAAGAAAACAAACCAAAGTTCAAAAAACGCCAAGAGTACACCTGGGACTATTTTAAAAACAGCGATGGAACTTACACCGTTGTTTTAAGAATACTTGATAATATTTTTGGCGAAAACCTGTTAGAGATTAAACTTAAAACCGACACTCGGCAAGGGGCGAAACTTGCCGCGAACAAATGGCGCGAAAACGCCGCGTCAACATACGAGAGTTTATATATGATGACTTGCGCGGAAAACGCGAAGGAGGAGAAAAAATGATTTACAAAACAAAAGGTGTTTGTGCAACACACATCGAATACGACATTGACAAAGACGGGCGCGTACGAAACGTCAAGTTCCACGGCGGCTGCAACGGCAATTTAAAGGCTATGGCAAAACTTGTTGAGGGCATGACCGTTGCCGAGGTCAAAGAAAAACTCTCTGGTATCGGTTGCGGAATGCGCCCGACCAGTTGCGCCGACCAATTGGTTCAGGCGGTCACAAGCGAACAAAAAAATTAAATCTTGAAATTGTCTAAAAAGTGTGATAATATATGTCATGAATTTTACTGCAAACAGAGTCGAAATGCAATTATCCCGCAAATGCCAATTTAAAGGAATATGCAAACATTGTTATCTTGGACCCGCGCAAGATATTAAACTTAACAAACAAATTATTTTTGACACTTTTAATACTTTCAACAAAATCGAGGGTATTACTTTGCACGGCGAAGCAACAGGCGACATGGAAATGTTGGAATTCCTTGCGGTCAATATGCTTCAAGCAAGTGAGATTATGGAGATTAACGGAATAGCGATAACGACTAATGGTGTCGAAATCGAAAAATTACTTGCACTGTTATCTACAATCCAAAATGTGTATCCACACTCCCCTTTTTTAAGTTTAACTGGTGTTTCAGACACAAGATTCCATCGTGAATCTGCGAAAAAACTAGGATATGACTATGATGAAATCATGCAAAATGTTAGACGCGCAATTAATAAATATCCCGTTCCTGCAAGTATCACCCGTGAAGATTCTAGGGGCTATCGTTGTTCTGGTAATGCCGAGAGATTTAAAGACATCGTAAAACCAGATACAACTGTTGACAAGGACAGACTCAAGTACATCGTTGCAAGTGGTTTTCATGTCGACTATGACCGCTCTACCGACACCCTCCATGTTCCGTGCATAAACATAGATGCAACAGGGGCAGTTATTCCAAGTGACTATCTATCGTATAAAGATGTTGACTCTGGCAACTACACCTATTTTACCCTCAACGGAAGTAACCTTCAAGAGAACCTTGAAAACTCAATGGACCGCTGATAACCGCAACTACTACTCTGGGCCAAAGAGGTTATCGACCTCTTCTTTTGTTATAAGAACCTCACGCCCTTTTGCCCCGTTGTCACCCGATACATAGCCTGCCTCCGCAAACTGGTCCATAATACGCCCTGCACGCCCAAAGCCAAGACTGAACTTTCTTTGGATACTTGCGATACTTGCTTTTCTATCTGTGTTTTCGTCACGGACAAGCCACCTAAGAATCGGAATAAACGCAGGGTCTTGGCCACGGCTTGCCGCCGCCCCGTCACCAAAGCCCATCGCCGCCCCCGCCTGCGGAGGTCCGTTCAAAATC
>WQSK01000018.1 GCA_009787915.1 Bacillota bacterium | reverse complement strand
TGGAGTTTTCTGCGTTTTACGCGCTTAGGCATTAACATTATTTAGCACCTCCCGTTGTAGGTCTTGGCGTGGTTGGGCGTGGGTTACCACCCATCGGCCTTGGTGCACCTGTGTTCGGACGTGCACCCATTGGCGGACGTGCGCCGTCTGGCCTTGGACCACGAGGTCTATCACCGAACGGTCTGTCGCCTTGGGGTCTGTCACCTCTTTCACCATTGTTGTTGAACGGACGATAACCTGCGTTATATGGGCGAGGTTTTCTGTCACCAAATTTGCGGTCCTCGCGCGGGCGGTCTGATTTAACAGTTGCGCGTGCAACGTCACCGCTACGGCGAGTTTTGCCCTTGATTTCACCATAGCAAATCCAGCATTTAACACCAATGATACCGAAAGTTGTTTTTGCTTCGGCAAAACCATATTCGATGTCGCTTCGGATTGTGTGCAAAGGCAAGATACCTTGCTGATAGTGTTCGCTTCGTGCAATGTCTGCCCCGTCAAGACGGCCGCCGACCATAACTTTGATACCTTTAATGCCACTGCGCATAGCACGTTGGATTGCCATTTTCATTGCGCGCCTCCACGCAATACGCTTTTCCAATTGGGTTGCGATGCTTTGAGCAACAAGGGTTGCATCAGAGTCAATGTTTTTTACTTCACGAACGTTTAGTTCAACAGTTTTGTTTTTAACGATTTGTTGAAGTTCTTTTTTAAGTTTTTCAACACCCGCACCCTTTTGACCGATGAGCATCCCAGGTCTGCCTGTATAGACATTAACCGTGCAACGTGTTGGTGTGCGCTCAATCAAAATCTTGGAGATAGAACAGTTGTTTGTGCTTGAACAATAGTTGCTCATAATATGACGGCGTACATCTGTATCTTCTTTGAGATATGTTCCGATGTCTTTTTTGCCTGCAACCCATGTAGAGTTCCAGTCTTTGTTTATACCGATACGAAAACCATTAGGATTTACTTTTTGTCCCATTACTTCTTGCCCTCCTCTTTTTTAACTGGCGCTTTGACACTTGGCTTAGCCACAGGTTTTACAGTAGCAACAGGTTTTGTACCAAGCGGTTTTTTCGCATTAGGTTCTTTTGCCATTGGTGTTTCCGCAGGTGTCTTCACGGCAGGAGCCTTAGTTGCCACAGGTTTCACAGTTTTTTTGACCTCCACTTTTGGATTTGCGGTCTTTTGTTCATCAAGGATAACTGTAATGTGGCAAGTGCGCTTAAGAATTCTATCAGCACGACCACGCGCGCGAGGCATCATGCGTTTCATTGTCATGCCTGGACCTGTCCAACATTCTGCAACAAACAATGTATCTTTCGACATATTAAGGTTGTTCTCGCCATTCGCGGCCGCAGAGTTAAGGACTTTTAGGATAACTGGGCTTGCTGATTTATTTGTGTTTTTAAGGATACCAACCGCAACATCATATCTTTTACCGCGGATGAGGTCCAAAACGATATCGACTTTGCCACTTGACATACGGATACGGCGTGCAATAGCATACGGCCGTCTGTCACGGGTCTTTTCACGATTTTCTGCTTTTTCTCTTTGTCTTGTTGCCATCGTCGATTACCCCTTTTTCCCTTTGGCCTTAATAGCCTTGATTCCGCCGTGACCAGGGAAAGTACGTGTTGGTGAAAACTCACCAAGTTTGTGCCCAACCATTTCGGACTTGACATATACAGGGATGAATTTTTTGCCGTTATAGACCTGAATTGTATGTTCTACGAACTCTGGCACGATTGTGCAAGAACGGTCCCAAGTTTTAACTTGTTTCTTTTCGTTCTTTTGGTTCATAGCCTCCACCCTTTTCAAGAGTTTTTGGTTTACATAAGGGCCCTTTTTAATACTACGACTCATTACTTGGTCCTCCTTTTAACGATAAATCGCGTGCTGTTGCGCTTTGTTTTTCTGGTTTTCAAACCAAGCGCAGGCTTGCCCCATGGTGTAACGGGTGCCGCCATACCAACTGGGCTCTTGCCCTCACCACCACCGTGCGGGTGGTCACATGGGTTCATAACAACACCACGGACACTTGGGCGAATACCGCGATGACGATTACGACCCGCTTTACCTTGGGAAATCAATTCGTGGTCAAGGTTTCCTACGCGACCGATTGTTGCATAGCAAGATTCTGGAACTTTGCGAACTTCGCCAGACGGCATTTTAAGAATTGCATACCCGCCGTCACGACCTTGCAAAGTCACATACGAACTCGCACTTCTTGCCATTTGTCCGCCTTTACCTGGTTGAAGTTCAACGTTGTGAATTGTCGAACCAAGAGGCATAGATTTAATCGGCATTGCGTTACCTGTTTTGATTTCCACGTTTTCACCGCTGATTACTTTGTCACCTTGTTTGATTCCGTGAGGAGCCAAAATATATGACTTGGAACCGTCTGCGTAATGAAGCAAAGCAATGTTTGCACTACGGTTTGGGTCGTATTCAACAAAAGCGACTTTCGCTGGAACATTAACTTTGTTACGTTTGAAATCGATGATACGATATTTTTGGCGATTTCCACCACCGATATGACGCGTAGTAATACGCCCCATGTTGTTTCGGCCACCCGTTTTTTTCTTTGGTGCCAAAAGAGATTTTTCAGGCTCTTTTTTCTTGTCTGTGATTTCGTCAAAAGCCGAAACGGTTTTAAAACGTTGACCTGGTGTTCTTGGTTTATATCTTTTAATTGCCATTTTTCACCTCACTGTAACCCTTCAAAGAATTCTATTGGCTTGCTGTCTTTGGTCAACTGAACCCAAGCCTTTTTCCACTTGGCGGTTTTACCAACGTGGCGACCCTGACGCTTTTCTTTACCTTTGTAATTAGCCGTGTTGACTGATTCAACAACGACACCTTTAAAAGCGTGTTCAACGGCCATTTTGATTTGGTCTTTTGTGGCATCCGGATGAACACGGAAAGCGTAGTTTTTGTTTTTGATACCTTCAAAGGCGCGTTCACTTAAAATAGGTTTAATAATTATATCGTACAAGTTCATTTTGCACCTCCTGCGTATGCCGCTTCAACAGCGCGAATTGCCGCAACACCTGTGATTAGATATTTGCACTTAACGATGTCGAGCACAGACAATTGAGCGGCGGTTGTTACGTTGACATTTGCGATGTTCGCCGAAGCCTGAAGGAAATCTTGGTCATGTCCGCATTTAACAAACAAGATGTTTTTCCCGTCCATTTTAAGCGCATCAATAATCTTGGCAATGTTTTTTGTTTTACCCTCTTTGATTTTAAGGTCTTTTAATACGATGAGTTCTTTATCCGCCAACTTGCCACTGATTGCAGAAACAAATGCTGCGTGACGTTGTTTTTTGTTGACCTTGGTTGTAAAGTCACGAGGTTTTGGTGCAAACGCAACACCACCACCGATGAATTGAGGTGCTTTGGTAGAGCCTTGACGCGCACGACCTGTACCTTTTTGACGGTATGGTTTTGCGGCATGGCCGCGAACTTCTGAACGGGTCAATGTTGACTTTGTTCCTTGACGTGCATTGTTTTGTTGTGCCACCGCAACAGAATGAATAAGGTAAGAATTTACATCTTGCCCAAACACGTCTTTCGAGAGCGTGATTTGTTCGGCGACTTTACCTTTTTGGTCTAGGACATCAATTTTAATCATTTTGCACCTCCGTTGTTTTTAACAGCATTTTTGATAACAACAAGTGCGCCATTCGGCCCAGGGATTCCACCTTTAATAAGGATACAGTTTTTGTCTTTGTCCACACCAACGATAGCAAGGTTTTGGATTGTGACTTGCTCGTTACCATAATGACCAGACATTTTTTTGTTTTTAAAAACACGGCTTGGGTCACTGTTCGCACCCAAAGAACCAGGAGCGCGATGGGCGCGACTGTTACCATGTGACATGGTTCCGCGTGCAAAGTTCCAACGCTTGATAACACCTGCGTATCCGCGACCTTTTGTGTTTGCGGTTACATCAACGATGTCTTTTTCTTTGAATGTTTCACAAGTAATAACATCACCGACACTAAGGCCCTCGGTTGTTTCTACGCGAAATTCTTTAAGGAATTTTTTCGGTGCAACACCAATTTTTTTAAACAAACCTGCTTCGGGTTTAATTGTGCGGTTTTTCTTTTTGTCCTCGAACGCAATTTGGACGGCATTGTATCCGTCTTTTTCTTCCGTCTTAAGTTGCGAAATAACACATGGTCCTGCACGAACCACGGTTACAGGGATAACAACACCTTTGTCGCCAAAGATTTGTGTCATACCTTCTTTAATTCCGATGATAAATTGTTTCATACTCACCTACCCTTACATCCTGATTTGGATATCAACACCCGCAGGCATTTCCAACTTCGCCAACATGTCAACAAGGCGTGAAGTAGGATTAAAGATATCAATCAACCTTTTATGAGTTCTGATTTCAAATTGTTCTCGGCTATCTTTGTATTTGTGCGGGCTTCGGATAACGCAGACAATCTCGCGCTCTGTCGGCAGAGGCACAGGGCCTGAAATCTTTGCCCCGTTTGTTGTTGCGACATTCAAAATACGACCGCAAGCGGCTTCCAGCAAGTTGTGGTCGTAACTGCTTAGTCTTACCCTAATTTTTGATTTTGCCAAATCAATACCTCCTGTACGCTTTACACGAGTTGGGTTGTTACACGTACCCGTGTGTTTCGCGACAGATAATACTACATTATAGTTTTGGACTTGTCAACCCCTAAATTAAGGGAATTTGCTTTTGCCCTATGAAACATTGCAACCTTGGAATACGGCGGGAGGTCGAGCAACCTTTTCAACTTCTTTGGTGCGGCTCCCAAAAACCGCTCTGTCCCCGCAATTTGCCACGGGGCAAAACGGTTTTGTTCGATGTTGCCTTGGATAATGAAACTATCAAGTTTTCGCCACTTTAACTCGGGTGTCAGTTCAGGCAGTTTTTTTACCATACGGATTGCATCAAGAAACACCTTGTCCGAAACCCCAGAATATTCGGAGGGGATTTTTCCTTGTATTTCTTGGGGGGGTAGCCCAAACCAAGGAGTTCTTGCTCCCACATTTGTTTTGTTTCGGTATATTGTTCGGGCGAAGTCAAAAACGTTTGGTGCTGCCCTATCGTGCCAAGGTTCAACCTCCGAATTTGTTCCGCATCCAGTGGAATTTTAAAAGATTGGTGACGACAGACATTTCTTGTCAGATAATGACCAGGGAAACCTTTGCCAAGTATATCAATGTCGATACTGTTACCAAGATGCACAGAGATGCTCATTGCACCATCGCGTGCGTACCGCTTTAGGGTCGGATAATCGGTTGCGAACATGATAATACCTGCATCTTGGGATTCGGTTTTTAAGTCATCAAGTATTTCATCCGATTTATCACGACTTGTCCATACGCGATTTAGGACTTTGTCGCCAATAGGCGTATCACAACGACGGTTTGTATTAAGCATAGAAAATTTTTCATCGGCTTTTAAAACATCGTCTGGGTTTGTCACAAGAACCACTTCCCTAAACGGGCAAATCTCGGGAAAGAACTCTTGTAACAAGAGCATATCTTTTGTCCGACCATATCGGTGCATTTTTTCAAGGTCGCTTTTGTTCAATGAAGATAACATTATAATCCCAACTCCTCTTTTGTTCCAAGGTAGGCATCTTTGGCGGTCATAGTTTTTGCGTTTTCCAAAAACAAGTTCTCGGCATCAGTAACATGGATTCCGCCATCAAGGGCCTCTTTGCAAATTTGTTTCTCGCGTGCAAAAAAGCGCAACTTTGTGATAAGTGGACCAAGCACAATTCCGCCCGCAACCGTACCAACAACAACTAATCCATAAGGCGCAAAAATATCCGCAAGTCTTTCAGGCGCATAGTCACTCAGGTTTGCCGACAGCGTCCGTAGCATATTAATGAAACCCTCGGTATCGCTTATCAGTGCCCCAATCTCCTCCCTTATGCGTTCAATGTTTCTGTTAGATTCTTTTATTGCAAGAAGCATTGACGGAAGAAACAAAGTACCCGCACCAAGAACACGGTCGGCATCGTTTTGCGCCTTTTTGTCTTTCATTGTGTTTATGATAACATAAAAAAGTCTACTTTGCAAGCGTCAAAAGAAAATCCGCAGCCCCACCCTCGTTGTTTGTTCCAACGATAATGTCGGCTAGTGACTTGATTTCATCTATTGCATTCCCAACGGCAACCTTTGTGTGGCAAGCATTAAACAATGATACATCGTTCATACCGTCGCCTATTGCGATTGTGTCTTTTTTGTCGACACCAAGTAGTTTGCACATCTTTCCCACGGCATAAGTTTTTGTAACAAACGACGGAACGATGTCCATGTAAGCCCCGTAATTATAGATATCCCTCGCCATGTTAAAAGTATTATACGGGGTGTGAAGATTATGTTTTTTCATAAACTCCGCCATACCATTCGGGAGTTTGTTTTCTATAAGGCTCGGCGTAAACTGACTGACACCCTCTAACATATGTGGTTCAAGTTTTTCGGGCGCAACATCAATTCGGTTGCCTCCGTGGTGAATGTGGTGCTGTGGCATGTATTTTCCAAATTCTTTTACCAAAGCAACAAGGGTTTCAACAGGGATTGTGTCGTGCCAAACAACTTTTTTGTTGACCTCGTCAAAACACCTGCCACCGTTGGAGGAGATTATATAATCAAGTTCGCAACCCGAAACCTTTTCCGAAACCCACGGATATGACGAACCCGAGATTGGGATAACTATGTGACCCTTGGCGCGCACCGCGGCGATTGCGAGGGCAACACGTTTTGGAACACGGTCATTATCGTCGGTCAAGGTGCCATCAAGGTCGGCAAAGATTACTTTCATCACTTTACCTTGTCCATGTTGTCGAACATGTCGCGGCGCACGCGGTATCTTTGAACGTTATCTATGAATTTTGAATTTAGAAAAGTTGTAATTATTTTTTTTGCGGTTTCAAAATCAAGTTCATCAGAACCTAGGCACAAAATATTTGCATCGTTGTGTTCGCGCGCGTTCTTTGCCATTTCAACCGATGTGCAAAGTGCCGCCCTAATCCCAGTAAAGCGATTTGCACTGATTGACAAACCTATTCCACTGCCACAAATCAAGATTCCTGCAAAATGCTTTGCACCCTTGACGCAATCGGCGACTTCCTTGACAACCGACAGAATCGGCGGAACCGTGGCGTTGTTGTCGGGCTTGGCGGAACTTTGAACCCCAACGTCAACACAGAAAAATTTCTTTTCTATAAGAAACTGTTTGATTTGGGTTTTAAGACCAAACCCGTTGTGGTCGGAACCAATGATGATGTCTTGCATAATATGGTTATACCACATTTGTGGCGGAACACGCAAACAATTTAAACTAGGGGGTGTTATAATACACCCCGTCGTTTTGCACCACCCCTCATTGCAAAAACCCAAGAACAACCCAGTAATAACCCAAAAATAACCTGGAAATAACCCAGCAAAAAACCCAGAATTCCCTATTGCTTTTAACAAAAATTTGTGGTAAATTAATGTCATGAGAATTGGGTATTTATCGGACCGCTATTGCAAGTTCATCAACAAACTGAACTCGAATTACTTGACGACACTTAGGCCTTGCGTTGGTCCATTGCTCCACCGACCAAGCGGTATCGTTTACTATGCGCCTTTAGGAACCAGTCATCACAATCGGAAAAATTGGTCTACCCCCCCCCACAAATCTGTGAAACTATGGGACGCGCCAAAGGCCGAGAACGAAGGGTTTATACCTATACGTGGTTGCGAATTCGGAGGCGTTTATATTGACCGCCTTACACCTGTGCCGCCGAACAAACCATTGTTTACGCCTTGGGAGGAAGTTTTGGCGGAACTCCCAAATTGCAAGGGTAAGAGCCAAAAACGATATATCCTAACGCAACAAGAGGCTTGGGCGGAAGAAAATACCGAACGCCTTTTGGAAAAAGCAAAAGAGTTTTGGAAACTTATGGATGGCAGGTACACGGTTAAGTATCTTGCTAAAAAAGGTATTTGCACACCTGATTTAAAGAAACTTGAAAAGGCGTGCTGGGATTTCAACCCAAACAAAATGGCTCGGAAAAACGCCATACAAACGGGGAAAGTGTTTTTCGGACACCGCGCTATTTCGGTAAGCGACGTAGATACAGATGCAATAATGGTCTAGATTTTCCCCATAAACTCTTTCATGCACTGCTGTAACTGTTTGCAAGTAGTAATATAGGCATCAAGAGTTCCAAAACCAACAGGGTCGGAAATCTGCCTTAGGTCAATTATGTGGTCAAATTCTTTTTGCATCTCCACCGTGAGTTGCGTCGCGCGGTGGGGCTCAAGTGGGAGGGCTTCGCCACATTCCGTAAGCGCAGTAATCGCCAAGTCCAACATTGGGTGTCCAACCCAAACATGTGTACCAGCGGATTTTGCTATGACGTCTTGGCGGCCCGCACCGCGCACCATGTTCGTTAAAATTACCTCTGCCATGGCGCTTCTGCAAGTATTACCCTCGCAAACCAAAAGCACCTTGATTGATTTGTTCATGGAAACACCTCCGTGATTTCGCCACCGCCTAGGCAAACTTCCCCGTCGTACAAAACCGCCCATTGACCTGGGGTGACTGCGCGTTGTTTTGAATCAAAAGAGATTTTGACACCGCCGTTTTTGTGTACCGTCACCGTGCATGGTTGATCGGGCTGGCGATAGCGCACTTTGACGTTGCACTTAAACGTCGTGTCAGTTTGCGGAGTTATCCAATTGAACTCGCGACATTTTAATGCTGAGGAAAACAATTCTGGGCACTCTCCGTTATTAACAACAAGTGTGTTTGAAGCAACGTCTTTTTTTACGACAAACCAACGGTCGGTGGCATCGTCTGTGGCACCGATACCAAGGCCCTTTCGCTGACCAATCGTATAGTAAACCAAACCTTTGTGCTTGCCCACCACCTCTCCGCCGAGGGTCACAATGTTTCCTTGTTTATCACCAAAATATTGGTGCATAAAGTCGCGAAATTTGCGCTCGCCCACAAAGCAGATTCCTGTGCTGTCTTTTTTGTCGGCGGTGACGAGTCCTAACTTTGTCGCGATTTTTCGGACTTCGGGCTTTGTGATTTCGCCCAGTGGAAAAATTACACGCGACAACTGTTTTTGTGATAAAGCACAAAGAAAGTATGTTTGGTCTTTGTCGGTGTCTTTGGATTTCAGAAGTTGAGCGATACCATCGTTGTGAGAAACTTTTGCGTAGTGCCCTGTTGCAATCATGTCGGCGCCGATTTTGTCTGCGAAATCCAAAAATGGTCCAAACTTAATCTCGCGATTGCAAAGAATATCTGGGTTCGGTGTGATGCCGTCATTTAGGCCTTTTAGGAAGTGTTTAAAAACGCGGTCCATGTATTTGTCGGCAAAGTTAATCGAATAATACGGAATCCCGATTTTTTCGCAAACGCGCGCAACGTCGTTAAAGTCGTCCACCGCACTACAACCGTCGCACGTGGGGTCGCCTTCCCAGTTTTTCATGAAAAGACCAACTACATCATAGCCTTGTTTTTTCAACAAGTACGCCGACACCGAACTGTCTACTCCGCCAGACATGCCGACGACGATTTTAGGTTTTTTGTTTTTCATCTTTTTTCACCTTAGGCTCTACAGCCTGCTTTATTCTTGCTTTTGTACTCTTGCCCAAAATATCATCTAAACATGTTGGTTCGGTTGGTTCTTCAGTTTTTTTGCCTGTTTTGACTTCGGCCAAGTCCTTGGACGGCATGCGGATTGGGTATTTGAAAAAGCCAAACACAATACTGAACAAATCTATCCACCACATCATGGCTCCTACAAGCAAAAAATAATCTGTTGGAAAAAACACGGGAAGGTCCTCGAACAAGTAGACGCTGTTGAATGGTTGCCTCCACGACATTGGGGCAAGCGCACCCACCAACCCGATGATTGCAAAGGAAGCGATAATCCAACCGCGGATTTTTCGTCCAACAAAAAAGCAATGCAAACCCGTGAAACCTATTATCCCTCGCATAGCCATACCCGTGAAAGAAACATCTTCTGGGCGACGTCGCGAGGTCAAAACTTTTTCATTAGAACCACTTTGTAAAATTTTTTTGGCTTCAAGGTTACTTGCTTGGTGGATTTGTCGTTTGGTCATGCCACATCGGACGCACACGGTTGTGTACTTGCGAATCTTTGCACGGCAATACGGACAGCGCACATTGTTGTTGTAAAGCGCGTCAAGGTATTGGTCGACTTCCTTCCTATGTTGCATGACAAAAATATAACTCTAAATCATGATGTTTGCAAGGTCTTTGTTTAGGCGGAACTTTTTCTGGGGGGGGTAGAAAGTTTCTCAATCGGGCACGACATACTGACTATCCCTGTTTTTTTGAAACCGAGTTTTCTGAAAATTTTGTTCGCGCAATATAATACCCATCCAAATCCATACATTTTTCAAGTTGCATTTCTTTGTACTTTTTTCCGTCAACCAAAGAGGCGCAAAACCTGACTAAATCCTCTGCCAAACCGTGCCTTTTAAACCGCGGGTTTGTTGTGATTGCTTCAAGGCAAATAAAGTCTTTGTTTTTCGTATAGTTTGTCGTCATTATTGCTTTTGCAAAAACATCTTTCTCGCCCAAAGGCCAGTTCCACCAACCGTCTGGGTTTTTGCGCGAAACTATCCACTCGGCATATTCTGGGTCATCAAAAATTGGCGTAACAAAAGCACGTGTCCAGTCCTGGACCTCGGCAGGGCGCGGATGATTTTCCCAAGATATGACGCTTAGGTCACCGACATTGTCCGACTTAAAGTTAAACACGTTAATTAAGGTTTTTTTCATTTGTTTGGATTATATCACAATATCTTCGCTTTGGCAAGATGCTATTTGCATTGCGTCGTTACCTTGTTCCAAAAGAAGTTTGAAATTTCTCTTCTCTGCGAATTTCCGTGCGCGCTCAAGTTGGGGGGGGTCCCAATGTTCTATATTTTCGCTGATTAATTTACCTTCTGGGTTTGTTAGATATTCGAACAACTGCCCTGCTTCAAAAGCAATTGGATACGCCTTTTCGCGCGAGATGAAAACCAAATCCATAGTCAAAAAACCATCTATAGAATCTCCATGAGAAGAAACACCGATGCTATTAAGCATGTCACGCGCCACAGAATGACGGTAACCCGTACCAAGAAAGTCGCCTGATTTAACCGCTGCTGCAATTATCATTGGTGATCCGTCATGGGCTCGAACCATGGACACCGTCATTAAAAGTGACGTGCTCTACCAACTGAGCTAACGGACCTTGTGTTTTGGTATAGCAAACACTATAACACAGCCCTCATAAAATTACAAGTATTTTTTTGTACAGAGATTGACTTTGCTTTAAGTTTATGGTATTTATGTTGTCGTGCTTCTGTGGCGCAGATGTGTAAGAACCCCGCTTTGCGTGAACCTTGCCACTGCTTGTGGGAGCATTGAACACACTTTCGTGCTTCTGTGGCGCAGTGGTAGCGCAACCGCCTTGTAAGCGGTAGGTCGTCGGTTCAAATCCGACCAGAAGCTCCAGACAATCTGTAACTCTACCGCTTGGGCGGTGTTTCCCACCTTGAAAGCGGTAGGTCGTCGCGTGAGCGCAGGCGAAAGCCGAGCATTTCAAATCCGACCAGAAGCTCCAACAACATTTATTAAAAGCGGTAGGTCGTCGGTGGTACTCCGTTATGTTTTATTTTTCTTATTACTTCGTTCGCGCTGCCCTGCCAGGAGTGTCATGTTGTCGCCGATTGAAACAAATAGGTCGGCAAGCAAACTGAACGTGTCGATGTCTTTTACCACGGCTGCGATTTCTTTTGTGAGGAGGGTGCTTAGTGCCAACAAATCGCACTCGGAAAAATCACACAGGTTTTCTTTACAAATCATAGTTAGTTTATTCGCGGGTTATACGCCTGGTTCGGCGAGGTCTTTTTGGAACAGGAGCCTTGGCTTTGGTTCTTTGCAAATTGTCATAAACAGGTCCTCGGGCTTTGTGGTGTGGCCCGATGCCAATAGGGGCACCACCTCGGTTTTGTTATCAGGGTGCGCGATGGAAAACAAACGCCACAAATCGTGTTCCTCTTTCGCGTAGGTAGAGATTTGATTACACAACTCGGTCCCAAGTCCTTTTTCAACAAAATCTGGGCGAACCATAAAGTAATGCTCGCCACACGGTTCTTTGAATCGGGCACGGTATTCTTCTTCGGTGAGTTTCAATCTGTCCATAAAGCGACGCAACTTTTCAGGGTCGGTGGACAGACCCGAAAAGCCCACCAACTCGTTATCATCGGTAAATGCGCCCAACAAATCGTTTTTGAAAAAGCGTTCTGGGTTATTGACCCCTGTGTGCAAAAACATATCCCCTGCGTTGATACGGGCAACAAGGAGCCCCAATTTGTCTTTGTCTTTTAGTGTTAAAACATCAAAATTTATATTATTCATATTGCTTTTTATGAAAAGGTGTGATATAGTGTCCCTAATGGCATTAACGGAGATTTATAATTGTGATGTACTTGCTATGACAAATACCCCCTCGGGTTACTCTTGGGGCATCCCTAGTCCTGACGATAACATTAAAATTGAGGATGTGCTTGCTATGTATGCAACACAAGAGGCTGCGCTCCGTGATATCGGTCAGTGGATTGGATATGTAGATAGAATGGGCGAAAAATTGAAAGCACAAATTGATGATAGAACCGACAAGTTGGATTGGTTTGAAGAATTTGTTGCCATTGAAAATTCATTAAATAATGAATTGAGGCGTGTAGATAAAAATCCTGACAAAGCCGAATATAAGGAACATCTCGAACGGATGAAAGCAAGACTTAAGAAACCCGACCGCGGAAATTATTACCTTATGACACATCATGACAAGCCTATCTCTGGGTTAATTATTTCGCTGGACGACAAAGAAATTTGGGGCGACACAAAGAACATTGCGTTTTTGAAAAGTTTTGTAAGTATCCAACCACGTGCAGGTAAAAACCTTTTGAGAAATGTCGAGCATAAACTTGCCTTTTGGGGATTCGAGAGTTTGAACCTTGATTTTTGGGGCGAGAACAAAGCCCTTGGCGAGTACTATGAAAGAAACGGATTTGAACCCAAAGGCACGGCAGGTGAATACAAAGCAGGCGGTACAATCGCGAAGATGTCAAAAGATTTGACGAAATTGAAAATCTACCGCGACCGAAGCACGGTAACCTCGAACTATGATTTAAGAGGACCCCTGCCAGGTATGTATTTAAAGCCCGATACTGATGTTGATTTTGGAGTCAATCCATGATTAAAGAATTATTATCATCGGGGAAATTGGTAAAGACACGGAACGGGTTTCATTCTACGTGTTATTTTGTCGAGGGCAACGACGATATCGTTGTTTTGGAAACCGCAAAGTTCAACCCAGGCAACGGCACGGTCACATATGACGACATTAAAAAAGTCAAAGATAAAACCGACGAGTTACTTTCCCAAGACCTCCCCGTTGCCGAGATTTTGGACTTTTCGTTTGATGACCCAAAGTTTTTTCACCGCGTATACAAAAAGATTTCAGGGAGCCCAATACTCCGCCCCTGGACAAACAAGGTTTATGACCTTGGAGAGAATCAACATGAGGAACTTGATGCGCTCTTGTCCGCACCAAAAGGAGATATTAAACAAATCCTTAAAGACGCCGAGGGTATCACGTCGAATTTTGTGGCTATTGATTTTGACCCTGGGAACATTTTGCGTGACAAAGATACGGGGAAAACGCACTTTATCGATTGGTTTATAAGACCGCCAAGTTCTTACGCCGACGACGAAGATGTTTATGGCAGTGAATACGGCAAAGACGGTATTTTTGGACCAGCAGCCGCGGTTGCCAGCGGGGTTTGTACTTTGTTTCACGACACCTATAAGGGGCATGAAAAAACTATGAACGAGGACTTGCGCGCAAAGTACATAGAGGTATACGAGAGGTTTGCGGAGTTCTTTGGACCGTTGGGCGAGTACATGATTCACCAAAGCCAAACATCAAACGAGGGTAACCCTTTTGACAAAAACAAGTTGTCGCACCTGTTGCAACTGCACCCAAGTTTTTACGGTGACAAAGTACCAAAGGGTTTTGACCCAAAAATCTTTGACGTGAGAAACGTGAGTATAAATTGAGTCTTGATTTTTGTACCAATATGTGATATATTAAATGCAATATGGCAATGGATAAAATTTATTGGCGCAGTACACCAATTAAGGATGGCAGAAAAGATTCTGGTTACTCTTGGGGAATTCCAACGAGGGAAGATAACGTCAACATTGACGAGGTTATTGCCATGTACCTTGAACGAGAAAAGTGGTTCAAATCACGCGATATTGGTCAGTGGAAAAACTATGTCGGACGTATGGGTGAAAAGATTCATGCCCAGTTAGAGGATGCAAAAGATAAAATTGATTACTATGAAATGTTCATCGGATTTGAAAATGCGATTTTGCGGGAACTAGAGAAAACGGATGATATGATTAAAGAAATCAAAGCAGGTCTTGCAGAGAACCCTGATAATAAATGGGAACATAAATTGCTTGAAAACTATGAAGACACGAAACATGATTTGGAAAACCGCCTTGCAAGAATTCGTATTCCTGAGGATAGGAGCAATAATTATTACCTTATGACGCATCATGATAAACCAGTTTCAGGCATGATAATCACACTTAGTGACAAGGAAGTTTGGGGTAAGACCAAAAACACCGCGTTTGTAAAAAGTTTTGTCAGCACAGAACCAGGTTCAGGCAGTGAGTTGCTCTCCGAGGTTGAATGGAAACTTGCATGGTACGGGATAAAAAATTTGAACCTCGATTATTGGGGCGAGAATGAAGAACTTGGGAAGTATTACGAAAAGCAAGGTTTCGAGCACATGGGTACGGCAGGCGAATACAAAGCAGGCGGTACAAT
>WQSK01000017.1 GCA_009787915.1 Bacillota bacterium | reverse complement strand
ACCAAACACCCACGGAGGTCCAAGGCGCACGGGCAACAAAAGCCACGCCCGCCACAATCGCACGGCAAGATAAACGGGAAAAGATTGCAAACTGAAAAAATTAAATCCGCGCGCCCCCTGCTCACCTTTTTGTTGTATTGACAAATCATGATTTTTGTGATACTCTACCACAGAGTTTTATGGATAATATGGTTGAACAAGTGCAAAAAGCACACAAGCGTTTAAAAGGTTTTGTGGATTACACAGCCCTAAAACTATCACGCGCTTTTTCAAAAGAGTGCGATAACACAGTTTTGTTGAAAAAAGAAAACGAGCAAATTACAAACTCTTTCAAAATCCGCGGTGGAGCAAACGCCACATTCATAATTGACGAGGAGCAACCACAAGTGGACTCTGTGGTGACGGCAAGCGCAGGGAATCATGCCCAAGGTGTTGCCGCCGCCGCAACCGAGAAAAACATGAAATCCCTAATCGTGATGCCAGAGTGCGCCCCATATTCCAAAATCAGTTCAACAAGAAACCTAGGTGGCGAAGTCGTTTTACACGGCGCAACATACGACGATGCCTATGAACACGCCCGAAAAATTGCCGAGGAACGGGGCGGAGAATTTATCCACGCATTTGACAACCTCGACGTCATCGCGGGGCAAGGCACAATCGGTCTGGAAATTTTGGAATCTGCACCTGACGTTGACGCAATATATGTCCCAACTGGAGGCGGAGGTTTGCTTGCGGGAATTGCGTCTTATGTAAAGCAAGTAAACCCCAAAGTCAAAGTCTACGGCGTTCAAGCCAAAGGCGCAAATGCGCTTGAACAATCTTTTAAAAGCAAAGAATACATAACCACAGAATCCGTTTCAACAAGGGCAGACGGCATTGCGGTAAAAAAGCCTGGGCAAATCACGTTGGGGCTTATAAACAAATATGTTGATGACGTGTATTCTGTTTCCGAGTCCGAAATTGCCTCGACGTTGTACAAGGTTCACGAAATGGAAGGCACCAAAGTCGAACCCGCAGGTGCGGTTGCTCTGGCCCATGTTTTGGGTGACAAAATGGTTGGTTCAAATAAACGAGTAGTCTGTATTCTCAGCGGTCGAAACATCGACAACACCCAATTCAACCAAATCTTGGAAGAAGGAAAAATTGCTTCTGGCAAGGCACTTAAACTAAGGCTCCAAATGCCAAACCGTCCAAGTGCCGTTTTACCGCTTATCCAATTTTTGGGCGACAGCGGTGTAAATATTGATGAGTTCTTGTTTCCAAAAAATTCTCCGCACGTCACATTGGAATGTTCTACGAAAAATCATGAACATTGTGCTAAACTTTCGCAGACGTTCAAAGACATGGGTTACGAGGTGTGCACATGAACGGAATGGAAAAGATTTACACACTCGACCTTTTTGCGAAGGGGCTGAAGGATACGGACACAGGGTACTCTTGGGGACTTGCCCCAGCCAAGTACGTCGACGAGATTATTGAAATGTATTCTTGGCGTGAAACTTGGTTCACCAAAAACGACATTGGGCAATGGAAAGACTATGTACGACGCAAACGTGAAGTCATATCCGACACAATCATTAACAAAATCCGTGGAACTGAAACACTCTCTGACGCCAAAAGCATGGAGGGTTTGTTGCGCGTGGAATTGAATCGTGAACTTAGACTCCTTGAACACGAAGTAGTTGATAACGGCAAAGACATAAACCACGAACTTGTGCAATCCTATATTAAAGACCTGACAAGAACCCTTGAACGCATCCGTGACGTTAGACGGCCAACAGGCGCAGATTATTTTGTTTTGTTAAACCAAGAAAAGCCCGTAGCAGGAATGGCAATTGCATACCAAGACGAAGAGATCTGGGGCAGAACCAGATACGATGCTTTTCTGAAAAATTTTGTGAGCGTCGAACCAGGTGCAGGCAGTTTCTTGTTACGCTATGTAGAACACAAACTGGCGTTTCTGGGTATCGAAAACCTAAAACTCGACTATTGGGGCGAGAACAAAAAACTTGGCAAATATTACGAAAACATAGGCTTTGAACCCATGGGCACAGCAGGAACCTACGGCGAAGCAGGCGGTACAATCGCAAAGATGCAAAAGAAACTAACCTCACACGGCGTATTTCGTTCGTCCAGAATAGACGATGACATATCGTTTTAACTTGGCGCATATATCTTTGGTATGTATCCATTCGCAAAAATCAAACTCCAATACCAAATGAATTCGCTCGAGCCACACATCGACACACGCACGATGCAAATGCACTACGAAAGATTTTATGGCTCTTATATCGAGGCGTTGAACAAAAGCCTTGAAGGTCGTTCAGTACCTCCGACCCTTACAATCGAGGACATTTTAAAAACCGAGGACGGGGAAGTCACATTTGGTTCCGAGGTAAAAAACCTGGCAAGTGCCGTGTTTAATCACGAGTTTTTCTTTTCCACAATGCGCCCGTCCTCGCGCCAAATTGTAATTGGTTTGTCGGGCAGGTTGCTCCAAGCAATTATCCGTGACTTTGGTTCTTTCCAAAATATGCAAAACGAATTTGTGAGTGCCTCGATGTCGCTGGTGGGGTCAGGCTTTGTATGGTTGTGCCAGTATCCGAATAAAAAACTGGCTATAATCCAAACCGCAAACAATGAAACCCCAATCACGATGGGTCTAAAGCCACTGTTGTGCCTCGATTTGTGGGAGCACGCCTTTGTAACAAAATATATGGACAACAAAGAGGCCTACACCCGCGAGTTTTTCAGTGTCGTAGACTGGGTCAAAGTGGGGGATAGATTAAACTAACTTCTCGAATATTATAATGTTGTGTTTGATGATGTTAGACGAAACTTGTTTACCTCTCTCGCCCAAAACATCTCCAAAGACCCGACGTGCTTCTTCTACGGTCTTAAATTTAAACTGTGTTTTAATCTTTTCTTTGACACTAAAACCTCTGTTTAACATTGAATCCCGAAACTCGGAACTTTCTTTCAAGATTTCATCGAACTCTCCACCCTCATCGTTTTCAACCAAAATAATCTTACCACCTGGTTTAACAACACGCTCCATCTCGGCAAAGGCTTTTTCGCGGACTTCCAAATCCCCAATACAACTTAGGCACCATGTTTCATAAGCAACGTCAAAAAAGTTGTCAGGATAGGGAATTTTGTCTGCGCCTGCAACAATGAACTTTGCGTCAGAACCTTCACCCGCGATAAGAACCTGTTGGGGCGAGAGGTCAATACCCGTAATAAACTGTGTATAGGGCTTAAAAAGGCGGACATATTTTCCCGTGCCACAACCAATATCAATTACGACCTTGCCCTTGATTTCTGGGCGCAATGCTTTTTCAACCAAGCCCAAACTGTCCTCGGCTTCTGCAAAAGACACATACAAATCATTTTTGTCGTAATAGACTTCTGAATTGTCAGACAGTGTCAAACCATGTTCTTTGTCATTTTTGTTTTTCATTTAAGTTCCTCCAAATTTTTAAGTTCTTTCAAAAGGAACTTGCCGTCTTTTCTTATAAGGACATCGTCAAACCAAATCTCGCACTTGAAACCGATACCGCGCAAAATAATATCCCAATGGACGCTACTTTTATTTCCGTTGGGTGTTTCTTTGATACAGTTCCCAACCGCCATGTGTAACGACCCACCAATTTTTTCATCAAACAAAGTATCATTCATCGGCTTTGTGATTCTTGGGTTTACCCCAAGTGCAAACTCACCAATATATCGCGCCCCCTCGTCGGTGTCGAGTTCTTGGGTTAAGGCCTTGGTATTGCTACTTGTCGCCTCGATGATTTTCCCGTCTTTGAACTTGAACATAATGTTGTCATGAAGGACACCTCCGCGCATACTCGGTGTATTAAACAAAATCTGACCGTTGATGCTGTCTTTGATTGGGGAGGTAAAAACCTCTCCGTCTGGGATATTGCTCTCACCCGAACAGATACACGCTTTTTGCCCCTTAATCGAAAACGTAAGGTCGGTATCTTTTGCAACAATACGAACCTTGTCGGTGCGCTCCATAAGGTCTTTCAGCGGTTGCATTGCTTTACGCATTTTTCCGTAATCCATAGTACAAACTTCAAAGTAAAAATCCTCGAACGCTTCATAAGGCATTTGCGCGGATTGGGCCATAGACGGGGAAGGGTATTCAATCAAAACCCAGTTGTGTTTCGCCGCCCGAATGTCGATGTGTATTGGTTGACCATAGTATTTCATGTGGGACAACTTGCGGTCCATTGGCACGTCCGAAGTTTCAAACGAATTTCTGTTTGACAAAATACTGATGTACGCGTCTGCGTGTTCAAACAAAGGTTTTGCGAACTCGCACATGAGTTTCGACAACTCTGGGGTAACGCCCTTAAGGACCTCTCTGGTAACTTGTTCGTCGGCGAGCCTAACAAACGGGTACGCCCCAATCTTATAGACTTGGCGAACAAGTTCAACAACAAGGTCGCGCGTCCGTGCGCTTGCCTCTATGATAATGGATTGCCCTTTTTCAAGTTTGCAACTGTACTCCAAAATATTTTTTGCAAGTTTCGTTAAACGTGGGTCTTTCATTATGATTCTCCTTTAATTTTTATTATTTTATTTGTATTCTTAAAAACGTTTTCTTGCCTTTTTTTACTAGGCACTCGTTCTTATTAACCACATGTTCGACATCTGTGATTTTGTCGTTGTCTATTGTAATTGCACCGCCTGTGATAAACTCGCGAGCCTCACGCTTTGACTTTGCGAGGTTGGCCGCAACCAACACATCAACAACGCTACGACTTGGGCAAACTACACTCACCGTTGGCGCATCGGCACCGCCTGTGTCACCCGAAAACAATTTTGCCGACATCTCTTTGGCTTTCTCGGCACCGTCTTTTCCATGTATAAGTTCCGTCACCGCCAATGCCATTGTTCGCTTTGCAAGCACAATATCTTTTGTACACAATGTTTTTATCTCGGGAACGGGGAGGTCACTGAAGAACAACAAGAGCCTTTCAACATCGTTGTCGTGTGCGTTCACAAAGTACTGATAAAAGTCATAAGCGGTAACACTCCCGCCACTTACCCAAAGTGCACCCTTTTCGGTCTTGCCCATTTTTTGCCCCTCATGGTTCGTCAAAAGGGGAGTACAAAAAGCCATCATTAAAGGCTTTTGTTTTTTTCGCCCAAGTTCAACCCCTGACAAAATATTTGACCATTGGTCACTGCCACCTATTTGCAGGGTACAACCATATTTTTCATTAAGATGCACAAAGTCATACCCTTGCATAAGCATATAACCCATTTCCATAAATGTAAGTCCATTGCCCAAGCGGTTCTTATAGATATCTTTTGACAACATCTCGGCAATGTTAAAGTGCGCACCTATATCAAGCAACGCCGACACATAGTTAATATTTTTGAACCAATCGGCGTTATAGACAATAGTGGTATTTTTAACATCAAGAAACTTTGTCAAAATATTGGAAATATCCCTGGCATTTTTATCCACGGCTTCTTGTGACAACATTTTTCGCATATCGTTTTTAAAACTTGGGTCACCAATCACGGCTGTCGCATTTCCAATCAAAATTATCCCCTTATGCCCGTGGTCTTGCATAATTCTAAAAGCCCTAAGCGCGAAAAAATGCCCAATGTGCAAATTATCCGCCGTCGGGTCAATGCCGAGGTAAAATGTCACTGGACCAGAACCTAGGGCTTCACGGATTTCTTTTTCGTGGCTTGTGCTGTGGACAAAGCCTCTTTCTCTTAAAACATCAAATGCGTTTGTTTTTCCTTGTTTTTTCATACAACTATGTTACTATATATATATGGATATAAGCAATCTAAAAAAAGCAATTGACCAAGAAATCGCAGGCGTCAAAACCGAGGACGACGTTTTTGCTTTCCACCAAAAGTTTTTAAGTAAAAGCGGCGAGATTACGAAACTTATGGCAGGCATCAAAGACATCGCCCCCGAAAAGCGTGGTGAATTTGGCAAGACCTGTAACGCAATCAAACAAGACACCGAAACACGTTTGTTTAAAATCCAAGACGAAATAAAGGCGGTGGCTTTACGTGAAAAACTGATGTCCGACCCGCTTGTTGATATCACAATACCCAGGTTAAATACAAAGAGGGGAACCTTGCACCCAATAACAATCGTAACCCGAGATGTCGAGGAAGTTTTAGAGCGCATGGGTTTTATTGTCGAAGAAGGCAACGAAATAGCAACCGAGTTTGAAAACTTTGAAAGCATCAACATCCCAAAACACCACCCAGCGCGCGATATGCAAGACACCTTTTGGCTGTCCGACGGGCGTGTTTTACGTACCCATACTTCTATGTGGCAAAACTATATGATGAAAAAATACGGGCCCTCTTTCCGCGCGATTTGTCCAGGGCGGTGCTTTCGTAACGAAGCCACCGACGCGACCCATGAAAACACGTTCTTCCAAGTCGAAGGCATGATGGTTGGAAAAGATATCTCGATTGCGAACCTCTTGTATTTTATGAAAGAAATCACAACCGCACTTTTAAAACGCGATGATATAGAAGTTCGTTTGCGCCCAAGTTACTTCCCATTCACGGAGCCCAGTTTCGAGATGGACGCGACCTGTGTTTTTTGTGATGGAAAAGGTTGTCCGATTTGCAAACACAGCGGTTGGATTGAACTCTTTCCATGCGGTATGATTCACCCGCGTGTTTTGGAAATGGGCGGTATCAACCCAAAAGAATATCGTGGCTTTGCGTTTGGTTTTGGGCTGACACGGCTTGCGATGCTCCGTTGGGGTATCAAAGACATCCGTATGTTCAACAGTGGGAATCTTGACTTTTTGGCGGGGGTGACAAAATGAAAATATCACTTAATATTTTAAAGCAATTTGTTAATTTAGATGGCATTACACCCGAGGAAATTATATCTCGTTTTTCATTAACAACCTCGGAAATCGATGGCTATGAAGTAAAAGGTTTAGGTGCCCCTGCAATCGTTGCCGAAATCAAAACCTGTGAAAAAGTCCCCAATAGTTCCAAGTTGTCGCAACTCACCGTTTTTGACGGACAAAAAAATCACCAAGTCGTCTGTGCCGCCCCAAACGTTCGCGTTGGACTCCGTGTTGCGTTTGCGCCAAAAGGTTCAATCGTAGCGGGTATCGAACTTGGAGTTGTAAAACTGGCAGGGGTTGAAAGCCACGGTATGTGTTTGTCGGGGCGCGAGTTGGGTATTTCAACCGACCACGATGGAATTGTAGAATTACCGTCTACCTCAAAAATCGGAGAGCCAATAACAAAGGCACTCCCATTCATCGTTGACACAATTTTTGACTTTGACAACAAAGGCATCACCAACCGCCCAGATTTGTGGGGGCATTATGGCCTTGCAAGGGAACTGGCAACAATATTTAATCGCCCACTAAAACCATTGGACAGGGCAGACCTCTCTATATATAGTAAACTCCCAAAAGTCCCCGTAAAAATCGAGAGCGACAAATGTTTTTTCTACAGCGCCCTAAGAATCGAAAACATCACACGCAAACAAAGCCCCCTCTGGATGCAAACCGCGTTGTTTTATCTGGGTATAAACGCCCACGGATATTTGGTTGATTTAAGTAACTATTTAATGTTGGAACTTGGTCAACCTAACCACGCTTTTGACGCAAGCAAAATGGGTGTCATATCAATCGGTCACGCGCCCGCAGGCAAAAAGTTTATGACCCTAAAAGACACCGAAGTCACAACCACCCCCGAAATGCTATTTATCAAAAGTGACGAAACGCTGGTGGGCTTGGCAGGCGTTGTTGGTGGCAAGAACAGCCAAATTTGTTCCGATACAACCGACACGATTTTCGAGTTCGCAACTTTTGACCCAACAAACATTCGACGCACAGCGTCAGCGATTGGTTTAAGAACCGATGCAAGTACCCGCTTTGAAAAAAGCCTTGATACAAACCTTGCCAAACTGTGTGCGGAGAGAACCATCTTTTTGTTAAAGCAACATGACCCAAAAATGCGTGTTGCAAGCCGTTTTTCATTCACAAAAACAAAAGAAACAAAACCAATCAAAATCAAGGTCGACCGCACTTATGTCGAGGACTTTTGCGGTGTAAAGTTTGATTGGAATATTGTGGTTAAAAATTTAACCGCCCTTGGGTTCGCACCTGTTTTGTCTGCAAAAGCCCTCTCGATTACAACCCCAACATGGCGCGCGACAAAAGACATATCAATGGGTGCCGACATCATCGAAGAAATCATGCGAACATACGGCTATGACAAAATCAAGCCCGTGCCTCCAACCGAAGCGGTCAAAACCGTCACCCAACCCCCATACCGCGCAGGCATAAACCGTATCAAAGACATCCTCACAACCGTCCACGGACTCCAAGAGGTCCACACATATTTGTGGTCTGAAAAACCGTCCGATTTGCGCGTTGTTAATTCTGCGATTAAGGGTTGCGACTATGTACGCGATACTATGATTCCCGCCCTTGTTTCTATTTTTAAGAAAAACCGTGCAAGTCACACAAACATCAAAATCTTTGAAATCGGCAGAGTCGTGCTCAACGGAAAAGAGCAACGTCATCTCTGTATTTGTGTTCCAGACTATAAAGAGTTGTCCGAGATTGTTTCGGACATTATCCCATGTAAATTCGACATTGGTAAATCTGGTTTCCATCCAAAGAATAACGCAAATATCATTGTGAATGGCAAAGTCGTCGGTGGTATCGGTGTATATGTTGGTGTGGACATGGCGGTTGCGGAAATCGTACTTGATGCGATTGACCCAAACCTTTTGGTTCCTGAAAAACTTTTTCCTATGCCAACAAAGTACCAAAAGAACACCCTTGATTTTACCTTTGAACACGACGGAGTATATGGTGAAATCAAAAACGTTTTCGATAAATTCTCGCACAAATACAACATGGGTTTTAAACTTAAAGATGTCTACAAAAACTGCTTTACAGTCCAGTTTACGGTTGCAAGCCACGAAAAAACCCTTGAATCCGAAGATATTAACGACATTTGGCAGAAAATCATTGACTTTGGTAAAGCGAATAGTTTAACTTTGAAATCATGAAGGAATTTGGCGGAAACTCATGAACGAGAATGTGTTTTACGTAAATGCGAAGTCGAAAATCGTAGAATTTTTGATGTCGAATTACGACGACTTTCCCGTGAAATTGCAAAACCGATTCCTTAACTTTTTTCCGCTAATTGCAAACTATCGTGAAGAAGGCGTCCCTTATCACCCGCGTATTTTGTTTACAAACGGCATCGACGCGGTTGCAAAGTGTCTACCCGCACCAAAAAAAATCGAGATGTTTGTTGATAAAAACGAAAATATGTTTGATTCACGCCTAAGAGCCCTGATCCCATTTTGCAAAACCGAATGGTATATATACGTAGAAACCGTACCAGGTCGAACCAGTTATGGTCTTGTTAGGAATATCTCAAGTATCAAAGACAAAGCCCTCGAGGACATAATTTTTTCCGACCAAGCGACCAGTGAAAAAATCGCAGCCAAAGCCTCGGTCATATACGTCTATGCAAACACACGGTGGACCGTCACTATGCAGAGTTTTTATGGCAACACCCTAAATACAAACTTCGCCCTCGACATCATGGGGTACAGCGATATGGACAGCCAAGTTGCCGCCCTCGTTGACGCATCGTTTTCTAAACTAAAGACCACCGCCAGAAAAATGGACGAACTTAAAACCATGTTCCGAAATGTTTTTAAAAACGTGCTCCGTGACATAGGCGGTACCATTTGTGTGGTCGTTGATAAAGACTATGTCTGTGATGAATTTTTGTCCGACGGAATTTGGCTCACCGAACCCGTGAGTCTGTCAAAACTCTTTTTGCAAACCACGAATTATAATGAGCAAAAACTTACCGCCACCGCAAACCTGTTCTTGTCGATGCTCCACAAAGACGGAATCACGGTCATCGACAATACGGGGGATATTCGGGCTTTTAATGTTTTTGTTGAAACAAACCTAAGGGAACTTTCAAATATAATTGGCGGAGCCCGCAAACGCGCGGCCTATACTGTGATACAATCAAAACGCCGCGACATCATGGGCGTGTACTTTCAATCATACGACGGCGAGATTTTCTACGCCGACGTCAAGCGTTAAGGAGGAAACAACTTATGAAAAAACGTACTGACAACACGAAAAACCCCCGCCCTACGGGCACCCCCTTTACGAAAGGGGGAACTGCTTCTGATAAAAATTCCCCCTTATTAAAGGGGGTGGATGCCGAAAGGCAGACGGGGGTTTTTACTTGTAGGCCCACCTGGCAGGAATATTTCCTTGAAGTAATGGCCGCCGCCGCCAAGCGCGCAACTTGTGACCGCGGTCGCTTTGCTTGTGTGATTGCGCGTGACAATGTTTTGCTGTCCACGGGGTATATCGGTGCGCCAAAAGGCTCGCCCCATTGCGACGATGTTGGGCATCTTATGAAAACAGTTGTTAACGAGGACGGAACCCAAAGCCGCCATTGTGTTCGAACTACCCACGCCGAAGCCAACGCAATTTGCCAAGCCGCCAAAAATGGAATCTCGGTTGACGGGGCAACATTGTATTGTCAAATGACTCCGTGTCGGGCGTGCGCTGGAATGATAGCAAACTGTGGTATAATAAGGGTCGTGGCTCAACACAACTATCATGGCGCAAGTTCCGCCGAAGGCTGTGAAATCTTGAAAAACGCAGGGGTTGAACTTGTGATACTGAACGACGTCCCCCCAAGTTATAAAGACCAGTAAGGGTAAAAACCCAGAATAAACCCAAGAACAACCCAGTAATAACCCAAAAATAACCCAGAAAAAACCCAGCAGTTTTCACATTTTGACAAATAGGGCTTTACAAATAAAAACCTTTGTGGTATCATGCGTGATGTCAAATGAAGATTTCGTTGGTCGCGTGGTAATTTCCAAACATGGTCATGACAAGGGAAAATATTATGTAATCGTTCGTATCCTCGATGACAAGTTTTTACTTGTGGCTAATGGCGAGAACCGTCCGCTTTTAACCCCAAAACGTAAAAACATTCGGCATATTTTTGTTACCAAAAATCGCACCGCGGCAACGAGCGATTCGGATATCAAAAAAGCCTTAAAAATCTTTTCAAAAGGAGAGTAGTGTTTGAGCAAGGGCGACCACATCGAAGTTGAAGGCGTTGTTATCGAAGTACTTCGTAACGCGATTTTCAAAGTCAAAATCGCAAACGGCCACGTCGTAACCGCTAAGATAAGTGGAAAACTGCGAAAGCACAACATCCGTGTACTTGAAAAAGATACGGTCAAGGTGGCACTGAGCCCCTACGACTTAACCAATGGAATAATAACATGGAGAAGTAAGACATGAAAGTAAGAAGTGGTGTAAAACCGATTTGTCGTGATTGTATTGTGTCGAAACGCGAAGGACGCGTTATTGTCACTTGCAAAAAACACGCCAAACACAAACAAAGGCAAGGGTAAAGGAGGACAATGTGGCAAGAATAGCAGGGGTAGACATCCCCAAAGACAAGTGCATACGTTATTCGCTTCAATACATCTATGGTATCGGCGACCCGTATGCGAAAAAGATTTGTGCTGACTGTAAAATTGACCCGACCAAACGGACGAAAGATTTGACAGACGAAGAAGTCAACAAAATCAGAAAATTCATCGACAAAAATATGACAGAGTTCCCAGTCGGTGGTGACCTCAAGCGCGAGGTTTCATTGAACATCAAACGCTTGACCGAGATTGGATGCTATCGCGGTATCCGTCATAGAAAAGGACTCCCTGTACGTGGTCAGTCTACGAAACAAAACGCCCGCACACGTAAGGGTCCAAAGAAAATGGTACGGAGGACGACTAAATAATGGCAGCAGCAAAAATCACAAAAAACAAATCAACTACTAATACCAGTACACGTGCGAAAAAGAAAAAAGCCTCGCACACCGACGTTAAGGGACGTGCTTATATTCACGCGTCTTTTAACAACACAATCGTGACTATCACAGACCAAAAAGGCGCGGTTCACACATGGGCAAGTGCGGGAACCAGTGGTTTCAAAGGCTCGCGTAAAAGTACACCTTTTGCTTCACAAACCGCGGCTGAAAAAGCAGCGGCAGCAGCAGCAGAACTTGGCGTAAAACAAGTCGACGTATTTGTAAAAGGCCCAGGTCATGGTCGTGAAAACGCAATCCGTGCGATTCAAACAGGCGGTTTGGAAGTAACATCTATCACAGACATCAGCCCTGTTGCGCACAACGGTTGCCGTCCACCGAAAAGGAGGAGAAAATAATGGCTAGATATACAGGACCATCATGCCGTCTTTGCCGTCGCGAAGGCTGTAAATTGTTTCTTAAGGGCGAGCGTTGTGTAGGACCAAAGTGTGCTATTGAACGCAGACCCGTAGTTCCTGGGCAACATGGTTTGCTTAGGCGTAAAGAAAAAGAACACGGTATTCAATTGCGTGAAAAACAAAAAGTCAAACGCGCATATGGTGTTTTGGAAAAACAATTCCACGCTATGTACGAAGAAGCAGTACGCAGAAAAGGGATTACGGGTGAAAACCTTTTGTCACTTTTGGAACTTCGTTTGGATAACGTAGTCTATAGAATGGGCATCGCCAGTTCACGTGCAGAAGCCCGTCAAATCGTTGCACACCGTCACATCACTGTAAACGGAAAACCTATAAACATTGCATCGTATTCTGTGAAAAAAGGCGACGTTGTTGCAATCAAAGAAAACAAGCGCGCACTTGATATGTTCAAATCACTTAAAGGTCAAAAACCTGTTATGCCAAAGTGGCTTGAATTTTCTGGTGACAAACTTGTTGGAAAGATACTTGATTTACCAAAGCGTGATGATATAGACTTGAATATCCAAGAACACTTGATTATCGAGTTGTACAGTAAATAAGGAGGAAACTATTATGATAATGGAAATTGACAAACCAAAAATCAGCATGACAGAGGAGCACAATGGTGCAACTGCAAAATTTGTGGTAGAGCCACTTGAACGCGGTTATGGAACAACCCTTGGGAACACCCTTAGGCGCACCATGCTTTCAAGTCTGCCAGGTATCGCACCAATCGCAATCAAAATTGCAGGTGTGAACAACGAGTTCTCGACAATCAAAGGTGTTCGCGAGGACGTTACCGATATTGTTTTGAACGTAAAGACTTTGGTTCTTAAAACAACAAACGAGGACCCAGAGTTTAGGACAACGCTTAGAATCTCGAAATCAAGCGGAGTAGTTCGTGCAAGCGATATCGAGAAAAACGCAGAAGTCACAATCTGTAACCCAGACCTTGAAATCTGCAACCTTGACGGCGGTACAAAGTTCGAGATGGACATAATCGTTGCTAACGGACGCGGTTACGTTGTTGCGCGCGAGCACAAAGGCCTTGAAAACATCGGTGTTATCGCGGTTGACAGTTCGTTCTCTCCAGTTACAAAATGTAACTATTACATCGAGAGCGCGCGTGTCGGTCAAAAAATCGATTACGACAAGTTGGTTCTTGAAGTTTCAACAAACGGCAGTATCGAAGCCCGCAACGTTATATCTTTGTCATCAAAAATTGTTCAAGACCACCTCGGTTTGTTCACAGGATTGGTTCCTGCGAGCACTCACCGTGTCGAATTGACCGAAACAAAAGAGGACGCCAAAGTTAAGATTCTTGAAACAAACATCGAGGATATGGAACTTTCTCCGCGTAGTTCAAACTGTCTTAAACGTGCGAACATCAATACTATCGAGGACCTCACACGTAAAACAAAATCAGATATGCTTCGTGTAAGAAACCTTGGTTCAAAAAGTTTGGAAGAAATTATCCTTAAACTTGAAGCAATGGGTCTTGGACTTCGTGCCGAAGAAGACGGAGGGATTTAATGAGCAACGCAAAACTAGGGAAACGTACAGACCAACGGCTTCAACAAATCCGTAACCAAGCGACACAACTTATTTGGAACGGTCGCATTGAAACGACCCTTGCCTACGCAAAGGCGACCCAACGATATGCCGAAAAAATTATTACTTTGGCGATTAAGGGCTATGCCGACACGGTCAAGGTCGAAAAAGACGTTATCAACAGCAAGGGTGTTAAAACCAAAAAAACTGTTGTCCAAGACGGTCCAAAAAAATTGGCCGCACGTCGTAAGATTATGTCTTTGGTTTACGACCTTTTTGAGGTTCGCAGTAAAGATGAATCAAAACGCTCTTTTGAAAAAAGAACAAAAAACATCAACCACCCAGTTGTTGAAAAGTTGTTCAACGAACTTGGGCCTCGTTACGCGAAACGTGCAAAGGAACTTAAACAAGGCGGTGGCTATACACGTGTCTTGAAGTTGGGCGCGCGCCGCGGTGACGATGCCGAAGTCGCAATTGTCGAACTTGTGTAACAAATTTTTGTTCTTGAAAAAGCATACTCGCTGTGGTATGCTTTTTTGTTCGGTAATGTGGCTCAGTCGGTAGAGCAGCGCTCTCGTAAAGCGCAGGTCGCGGGTTCGATTCCCGCCATTACCTCCAGATTTTTCCAAAGATAATCTTGCCAAGTCCAGAAATTTGATGTAACATCTTGATATCATGAGCAACAACAAACCCAAAACAAGTGCCAAACCTGCGACAAAGTCCAGTGCACCAACTGGGCAAGCAGCACCGAAAGCGAGTGCCCCTGCCGCGAAGAAACCTACGGTGCAAAAAGCACCTAGAACCAAAAAACCTAAACGCGCGTCCAATGGGGCTGGAGCCCGTTTTTGGAGAAAAGATTTTTGGAACAAAACCCGTGCGATTGTTGCGTTATGTCTTTTGACAGTTTTCTTGATTGGTGCAATTGTCGGCGGTTATTTTATCTTTCGACCTTTCCGTGCAAGCCCTATGGTTGTAACGGGGTTCGACCATACCGTGGTTCTTCGACGTGACGGAACAGTTTGGGCGTGGGGCAGAAACGAAGAAGGTCAACTTGGTAATAACAACAGAAGAAACCAGTTCACGCCTGTTAGGGTGTTGCGCGAACGCGAGCCAGGTGGCTCTGTTGTTCCTATGACAAACATTACACAAATTGCTTCTCATAAAATTCACACTTTGGCTTTACGAAACACTGGGTTGGTTTACTCTATGGGTTGGAACGAAGAAGGTCAACTTGGGGCAGACGTGGGTTGCAGTCTTGTTGCTATCCAAGTCCGTAACCTAAGAGATGTCGTACAAATTGATGCAGGAATGTTGTTTTCAATTGCGCTTACAAGGAGTGGATATGTCTACGCTTGGGGTCGTAATCGCATGGGCACCGTGGGTTATGAAAACATTGATGACCAGCATCGCGCTCAACGCGTTATGGGTCTAAGTAATATTACCGCAATCTCGGCGGGTCACGAACATGTTTTGGCACTCCACCAAAGCGGTCATGTTTATGCGTGGGGAAGAAACCGTAATGGTCAAGTCGGTTGCGCCGAAATCGACCCAGAAACGATTAACCCAATGTTGCCAGCAGGTACATTTTTTGATATCCGCCCGCCTATGCGAATCCCAAATCTTAGTAACGTTATCCAAGTCGCAG
>WQSK01000016.1 GCA_009787915.1 Bacillota bacterium | reverse complement strand
TAGCGGCGATATTCCCAGGTATAAGCCGAAGCGGGTCAACAATTGCCGCGGGTATGGCTACGGGCGCGCGCCGCGAAGAAGCCGCCGAGTTTTCATTTTTGATGTCAATCCCAATCATTATCGCGTCTTTTGTTTGGGAGGCATTTTCCTCGGACGGAGGTCTTGGTTCAATCGGGGCATGGCAGATGATTTTGGGGTTTTTGGTCGCGTTCGTGGCGGCGATATTCTCGATTAAGGTCATGCTGGTTTTAATCAAGCGCGCAAAATTGTACTGGTTCAGTATCTACCTCGTGGCCCTTGCAATCGTGTCGTTTATATTGTTTTGGTGAAATTTCTGGGTTTTTAACTGGGTTATTTCCAGGTTATTTTTGGGTTAAATCTGGGTTGTTCTTGGGTTTATTCTGGGTTTTGTAAACCCCCGCCGTCGTGCTGCGACACCCCGTTTGTAAAAACCCCCGTCTGCCTATCGGCATCCACCCCCTTTAATGAAGGGGGAATTTTTACCCGAGCCCATTCCCCCTTTTGTAAAGGGGGTGGCGCGAAGCGACGGGGGTTTTTTGTATCTGGTGGTATCACAAAGCGACGGGGGTTTTTAAATAGGGGTGGGTGCAAGTATACCACACAATACTGGTATAACAATACCACGCCGCCACTTGAATTATAAAAAAACTAAACCTTGACAAGGGCAAGTGTGCGGGTATATAATCGTTTATTCTTATAAATGGTAGGTAACAAAAGATGTTTAAATACAAACTAAGATACATCCCGAACACATTGGGCGTCATGAGAATCGCAATCTCGGTTGGCTTGATTCCGCTGTTTTTGGTCATATGGTTGGGCGGTCATCCGTTCTCGTCCGAGAGCACACTTGCAATTGTAACGCTTTCGTTTTTTATGTTCGCGGGCTTTACCGACATTATCGACGGCACAATCGCAAGGTGGATTCCAGGGGGCCAGAGTAACACAGGTGCAACAATAGACGGCATATCCGATATGATTATGGTGGTTGTTTCGTTTGTTTTCTTTATCCCGATTATGGATTTCAGTTCATGGGTCTATCCAACGTTCCTCGCAGGTCTTGGTTTCAAGTCCGCCAACGGTCTATTCGCGGTTATCAAAAACAGAAAATCCTCAATCTTGCTCCATACATATGGAATTAAACTCCTTGGATTTCTTTTGTTCACGATTCCAATTTTGTACTTCTTTGTTGGTGCAGCGGCATGGCTTGAAATACACCTCATAGTCGTTATCAGTTACTTGGCACTTATGCTTACCGAAGAAATTTTGATTACAATAATGCTTAAAGGCCCAAACCAAGACATCAAAAGCATCTTCATGGTAAAGCGCGAAAATGAAAAATACTTGGCGAAACTTGAAGCCGAAAAAGCAGGGGAATCAAAGCCAGAGGTTGAGCCAGCCCCAGTTGTTTCAGAAGAACCAAAAACACAGACCCCGAAAACCACTGTGGCTAAAAAAACTCCTGCGAAAAAAGCGTAGTACTTGACAATATGCTAAATCTGTGATATAATAATTGTATTAAAATCAAAAGGAGATATACAATATGCCAAGAGATTGGAGACACGATTTTCACGATAGGTTAGATGCAGCGACAAGAGCGCACGACTGGGATGTTTACTGGCAAAGAAAAGCCGAAGAAAGGGCTGAAAAAGTTGAATCTACACCTGCAAAGGATAGTCCTACTGTTGATTCAAAAGCGACAGAAATGGATGATATGTGAAAAACGATTTACTTTGACTCTTTGCGCTTTTTCCGCAGATAAAAATACCCAATCACCGAAATAACCAACGCCGCAATCGTATGCACTATCATATCCCACATGGTATCAATTAAACCGCTTTCAAATGGCGCGCGTACAGAGTTTGGGTCTTGCCACCGTTGCATATTCTGTCCTGCAACACAATCTACGGTGAATTCCATAATTTCCCAAAAGACCCCAACCATTAACGAAAAACAAAACGCAAAAAACGCAATAAAGAGCAGTGGGCTTTTTTCAAAAAGTTCGCCCCCAAGCCACCAACGCGCAATCGTAAACCCAATCACGGTGATTAGGGCCCCGCTTATGGTGTGCAGGACTTTGTTAAACCATGGGTAAGTATCAAAGAAACCGAATACTTCACCGAGCACAACACAAATCGTAATCAGTAACGCCAAATATATATGGATATAAGACGGGAGGCGAAACCGAAAAGCAAAACCAATCACAATCAATGCAACGAGCCCGAGAAGTCCGCCTATGCAAAGCCCAAGTCGACCCCACATATTTTGTCCGCCATCAATCGCCACAAAGATTATTGTCCCTAAAAAAACGGCAAGGCAGATACCATAAACTATCCAAGTTGTAATTTGCCAAAATTTCTTCATAGTATATCATTTGCAACTGTACACAATTATTCCACAAACTTTCCACAAAAAATTAGTAAAAACCCTTGCTTTATTTTATAGGTGTGTTAAAATGCTTGTATGGACAGAAACACACATAGGCAAATTCTCTCCGAGTTATATGGTTGTTCAGCCACGAGTTTTCCAAACCATTACTCGAGATTCACGAATCAGATTTCATCTGATGCGGGTAATAGACTTGGTTTTAAAGTTACAAAATCTATTCCTATTGAAATGCCTATAAAGACACCTGTCAATGCGTAATTAAAATAAAAAACGGGTCCGACCCGTTTTTTTGTTGCTATCCGTTTTGAAGTTCCTCAAGTTCTTTTTGTTTCTCAAGGTCGATATCTTTTTCAATATCTTTTTTATGTGACATCGTCGATAGTTTTGGCTCTGGTGCTTTTTCGGGTGCGGAAACCTCTTGCACGGTTTGTGTTTCGGGCTCTTTTGGGGAAACAGCGGGGGAGGAAACACCGCTGGTTTTTGTACCTGTGGTTTTGGTGCTCTCGGATTCAAGACCGATAGACCTGAACAAGTCATCAAATATACTAAACAAACTTTTGAAAATTCCGTCAACCGCTTTTTTCCCTTTTTCCGAGCCTGTACCACTTTCTATACCAACAGAGGTACTGCCTTTCATCTGTATTTTGGATTTTTTCATCTCCCTTTCTTTTTCGTCTTTTACACGAATCGGGATGACTTTTTTCTGCGCCTCATCGACTTCTTCTTTGACCTCGAACTTGTGAAGGGTTTCCCCCTCATCTTCGTCTGGTGTTTCGTTATTTTCTTTCACTCAAATATATTATCAACTTTGTCTTGACATTGCAAGCAAACTAGTGTAATATGTATATATACCGTTAATTCGGTTTTAATATAAAATATAATCAATTCATATATACACGGGATTACTGCCAACGGCAGGGTTTCGGCAACAAATAAGGAGTATTAAAAGTTTAATGAAAAAAGCGATAACACGGTCGTTAGCAATCGGAATATTTACGCTAAGTTTGGCACTTGGTGCTATTGGTGCTTTTTTGCGCGGGAATACAAATAATGAAAACATCGTTGAAGCAAGCAGTATCACAACCCTAAGCACCAATGACCGCGCCAATTTATCTGTATATGGTTTCGGCGGAACACCTTACACGGTGGTTTGGAACCCTGGTTCTGCTTCAGGTACAAATATTAGCGCACTTCAAAATGGATTAATGGGTAGGCAAACCGCCAACAACAATTTCTGGCACGGACCAGGTGGGACAACTGGTGTTCGTCCAGGTTCTGCGAACGCAAAACTTATTATCGACCTTGGAAGTGTTACATATATACAAGGGCTGAGGTTTTCTCCCCGTCCATATTTGCGTGATAGGGCAGCAACCGCACAACTGTGGGTTCCAGGTGAAGATTTTTACTCAAACTGGAATGACCTTGATGTTGGAGTTCGTAACTCTTGGATTGCGGCCACAAACGGTAACGGGTTTTATCGTTCAATTAATTTCTCTTGGCCAAACGATGACAATACACGTTATGAAATGTTTAATATGGTAAGAACAAGGTTCTTGATTTTTCATACTGTGACTACGCACGCTAATACCAATGCTCTTAGAAACGCCGCAGTTATGGCAATTCGCGACCTTCGCTTTTTCGGTGACGTTCTTCCGTGTGAAAATGGTCGTCAGCACGTTCACCATGCACAAGGGTCAAACTTATCGAACTTTTTGACATTTACAGATTCTAGGGAAACCAGCCGTGGTGTAACATCGAACCCTGGGTACTATACAAGAAGGCACCCAAGTGACAGAACACGTGGTGGCGCAAGCGGAACCACAAACACGGAAACCACTGGAGGGTTGCTTGATAGAAGGGGAGAGGCCCTTGCCTATACAAACCACATGGGTGAAACCTCGGTTGGTCAAAACCAAACACGTGTGAACAATTCTTTGCACGTTTGGGTGGGTATCGACGGTGATTTACGTGAACAAATCCTTATTGATGCAGTTGCGGGCGGATTGACTTTTGATTTTTACTTTGGTTTGGGTGCAATGCACGACGGAACATGGCGCGGTTCTGCAACCGCATCAGATGAACGCGGAAGAACTTATTCTTTCCTTGATTTGGGTTTTGGTCATATGGGTACAGGCACAAACATTAATCCGTCGCGTCCAAGGGTTAGTGCGAACGAGGTTCCGTCAGCAAACACAACAATGACAAGCGGTAATATTTTCAGCATGACAAACCACCAAACAATCCAAGTAGGCGGACGTGGTTCGCAAGCGAGTGTTACAACGTCAGGTCGCTCTAGGTCTTATGGACTCACGCATGGACTTACTGGTAATTTCTTTCATGGAAATGATAACGCTTTTGATTTTAATGGTTGGGGTTTCAACTCGCGCTCTATAACAATAAGCGGTGACCACATGACACAAGTTGCCCAAAACCGCGGTTTTTACGTACGTTTGTTTGCCGAGGCTTTTGCGCATCCTGTTAATGCTGCTGACGACCATAACGTGCAAACTGCAATTGTTTTGGAAGGTATTCGTTTAAACCGTGTCGTTATTCCACATAGACAAATTCAATTCGGGGTTGAGCCAGGTTCCGAAGGCACAATATACGGGGCCCAAGTATTTCAATTCACACACCAAGACCCATATGCCACACATACCGCCCGTGCAATACCAAACGTCAACCACTATTTCCGAGGGTGGGAGTTGAATCTTAACAGACCAATATCAGATATCTTGCAAACAAGTTCCAGAAACCCCGAGGTATTGACTTATTATTGGAGGCACTTGCGCAATCGCGGTATAGGGCATGATGTTAATGGCTTGTTTGCCACAATCGCGCCAATGTTCGCACCAATCCCATTGACGGCAACTTCTTTTGTATATAATGGTAACCCGCAAGGTTCAGCGGTCAACCTTTCTGCACTTGGTAATGGGTACAGCGTTGTAAACCCACTTTGGAGCGGTGAAACAACAATGCCAACCAACGCAGGGGATTACACCTTTACCGCCGACCTGTTTTATGGTTCTTATCATATCGGTTCTGTCAACAGGGCGTTTACAATCGCAAAAGCCCCATTCGATTTTGACGGACAAACAACATTTACAAAACAATATGGCGAAACGATAACTCTACCAAATGGCGAGCAGTTCACGGCGACATCAATTGGTTCTTTTACAAAAACCGTAACCGTCATATATAACGAAAATCATCTTTCCGCAGAGGTTCCTGTAACAATCGTCGTTACACCGCGCCCAAGTTCAGAATCCGCTTTTGTAGAAAGATATGGTTCTTTGAACTTCACAAATGTTTTTGGGCAACCATTTGCGCATGCAGACCTGATAGGTCGCAATATTGGCGAGCACAGAATCGAAATACAATGGCAACAAAGTCCAAACCACTCTCTGATTAACATTGAACTTTTTGTTGAAATCACACCTGCGCAATCTGTGTGGAGCGGGGAAACTGTGTTTGAAGAACAATTTGGCGGGGCGGTAACTTTGCCAGACGGAACCCAGTTTGTTGCGGATTCTGTTGGTACAATTACAAAAACTGTTTTCTACACACAAAGTTCAAACCACAGCCCAGTTGAGGTTTTGGTAACAATTGTTGTGACACCACTTGCAAGTTCAGAATCCGCTTTTGTAGAAAGATATGGTTCTTTGAACTTCACAAATATTTTTGGACAACCATTTGAACTCGCCAATTTAGCGGGGCTTAATGTGCGACCAGAAGCCCATGAAATTCCAATCCAATGGAGGGAAAGCCCAAACCATGAGTTCATTACTATTGTTTTGAATGTGACAATCACACCTGCACAATCTGTTTGGACAGGGGCGACGGAATTCACACACTCTATATCAACGGCAACTCCGTCATTTGTTTTGCCTCTTGGACTTTCATGGATTGGTAATGCACCGACACTTGTGTTGGGGGAAAACACAGTTGTTGTAAGACACAATGCGGGTGCGAACTTTTCGCCGACGGAAATTACAATCACTATATATGTAACAACACGTGTTCGCCAGCAAGGTGCGGATATCGAAAACTCTACCTTCACAGTCAACGAAATCACAGGTGCCATTGTTGTAAACGCCTCGGCTAACGGAGCCGCACAACGTATCCAGTTCGCAATTTCTACAAATGCAAACGCAGGTGCCGACAGCCTTGAATGGCGTTTTGGTGCCGCAGGAGGAACAATTACTTTCCGTGATGTCGAATATGACGAGTTCTTTGTATTCATCCGTACCGCAGCATGCGACGACAATTATTTTAATGCGGGTGCGATGACACGTCTTTCTGTTAATAGAAACGCAGGTATCACAACAGTAACCGACGGAGGCATGGGCACAGGCGCAATCGTTGGCACAGTTGTAGGCGTATGTGGGGCACTTGGACTTGCGGGTCTTGTTGGAACAATTTTGTTCAAAAGAAGGGGTCGCAATGCTTAACCTCAACTCACGCACGTATAAAATTATCGCATGTGTGTGCTTGGCGGTGATACTGGTTTCATCATCTATCGCTATACCTTTGGTTGTAATGCGAAATGGTGACCGTGTTCGCGCAGCCAGAGTTGGGGCAGGTGTCTATACGGCAAAAGGAATAAACTTTGGCATAAACGGAAGACAACTTGACCTAAACGACCCCGAGAGCCTCATCCCATTTTTGGCTTCAACACTGCGCGGTCCATTGTTGGAACTTTTAACTGCCGAGAACGCATCGGCGATTATCGGGCAATTGCTTGGTGACGACCTTGGGTTAAGCCTTGGTGACATTTTCGACGGCAACATTGATTTTGGAAACCTAAACATAGACGCAAACCTAAGGGCGGCACTTGGTTCAATGCTCGGTGGTATAGATTCACGGTCTGTATCTGCGTTGTCGCGCCAGTTGCTTAATGACCTCCGCGGTATACAAGGCGTCGATACAACAATACGAAATACACTGACTTCACTTATAAGCCAAAACCAAGGTTTCATCGGTAACCAACTCGAGGGTGTTCTTGGAATGTTGTCTGGAACAAACTTTGGTATCGACGATATGTTGCGCGCCCTCGTTGCCCAGTACACAAGTGCGGACTTTTTATCAAACCTTGACCTCTCGGGTATGTTCCCAGATTTTGATGATTCGTTATTCAATATACTAAGAGATTCTGGTGTCCTTGACCCTTTCATGGGGCGCGACCTTTTGCAGGTCGTAAACCACTTTTTGCCAGGGGAATTCCACGACCTTAATATTGCAAGACTCATTGACTTAATCGGTGTTGATTTGGAATCCACGTTTATGAATATCATAGATGTCCCTGCCGATATGACTTTTTGGAGATATCTGTTTAATCTAAGCGCACAAACACCAAGCCAACAAATGTATCATCTTATTACAGGTGTTCTTAATACTTTTTTCCCGATGCCAGACGACCCAAATGACAGAATGGTGTTGTCAGTAGAGTTCTACCTTGACACCGCTGAAACCCAATCTGCTGGAATCAATATTGATATCCACAATATATTGCACTCTTTGCCGTCGATAATGGCGTGCGATAGCATCAGCGGACTTCGCGGAGCCCCACTGTTCAGGGAAGTATTAACAGAACTTTTAAAAATCCTTGTGTCTGATTATTCAATTTTCTATTTGCTTACACATAATGCGTTCCCAGGTTTCCTTGATGCCAATATGCCTGACGAAGGTGGGGTCATGGGGTTCTTCATGACGGTCGGGAGTGCGTTCGGTTTGGTAGAGCCTATCCTTCGCACAGGTTTTGCCGAGTTAATAAACACTCAGGTTTTTAACCGAGGACGCACGACGGCTATGCCAACTACTTTGTCGCAAGCGCAGAGAGATTTGTGGCGAGCCAATGCCCACAGAATGGTTGACGCCGACCTTGTTATCAGGGACCCGCTTTTCGGTGCGATTCCATTTACAAGAATGCCAATTTTTGACATTTTGTACGAAGCAGTATTGGATATGGTCCCAGACCTTATGCAAGCACAAGGAGTCAACATTGGTCCTAATGATATCCGTAACCTAATTGACATTTTCGCAAATCTATATGATACGCTTACATCGGAACTTCAACAGATTTACAGTTTCTTGCTTTTCCGTGGCGACCGCACCGACGGGGATGTTGTTGCGGGGGTTATCGAAACAATGATTCCTTTCCTTATAAGGATGCTTGATAACCAACTTATCATGGGGATTGTGGGGGATATGTTACCGTCTTTGTTGACCGACATTGTTCCCGCACCAATCAATGACCGTGATTTTATGAACTTTACGATTGACTTTGTACTAAACGACCTTCAGGGTGCACTCGCGGTAATTATGAACAGCAACGACCTCATAACCGACCTGTTTAATTTCATGCAACCAGTTGTGAATTTTGGTTTAAGTAGCCCAGCAATCCTTAACGCCGCCGCCGAGATTGCAATTGCCTATATGCCACAGGAGTTCGCCTCGCCCGAAGCCATCCACCTGTTTGCCGAGTTATTGGCGCGTGTGGTTCCAGGTCTTTTGTCTACTGGGGACGTAGGGGCGTTTTTATTCGACAATGTAATACCAGACTTTCTTATGGTTTTGTACCAAAACGATGCGGTTGCCCGCGCGTATATCCTTAACGTCTTGTTGCCAGAGTTGGTACTCCCAATTATCCCAGATTTCTTGCACCCATTGCTTAACGAGCACGTTCTTAATGTTGTCTATGATGCGTTGATAGAGTTCTTACCACAGATAACAAGTCGACATAATGGTGCGAGCCTCTTGGAAATTTTGCCCAAAGTCCTTGCCAACATTGTCCCAGCGATTTTTACGCCAGGGTACACCGACCTTGTTATAGCAACACTCGCGGGAAATGCCTCCGAGTTATTACAAATCGGAATATTGCGCGATTTCATAGTTGTCTTTGCCCATGAAACCGCGGTTGGTTTTATAAACGAACTTGGCAACCTAAACCCAATTTTTGCTGACCTCGTGCCGATGATTATGGGTATCGCGTCCGCGCAAAATATTGCAAACGCGTATGATTTCTTGGTCATGCAAATCCACAATGCAACGCATGGGCAAGGCATAACCTCGTTCGACGACCTTGTGACCGCACTTATCATACACGCTCAAACACATGTTGATGCTATAACAAATGCGGCAACCAACCTGCTTATATATGCAATTAACAACGATGTAATTTACTCGGCAACAATCGCGTTTGTGTTCGAACAAGCAGGGAACCTATTGTCAAACCCAGCAATCGCGGGCGAAATCAACGCTATGTTAAGGGATATCGCTTTGCCACTCCTTGACACATTCACTCCTGAAGTCATCATGTCTTTGTTCTCTGGGGATGCTTTGGTGGATGCGGTTATAGAATTGTTTGCACTTGAACAACTTGTGGCTTTTGCACACAGTGGACTATACAACGTTATTAATAGTCAAGCCCTTGAAGGTGTATTGCTCTCTATCGGTTCGTTTCTGCAAACCGACACGGTTACCAGTTTTGACCAACTCGCTGATATGCTGATTGTTCATGTGATTGACCTTATTGACGGTGGATTACTAAATGACATCATCGACACCGCGGTTGATTTCGCAAAAAACCTTGTTCAAGACGACCAGTTTTACGCAAGGGCAATAAATGAAATCACATCGCGTTTGGGAGTATTTCTTGGTCACGCAGAGGTTCGCGAGTTTGTTTCCAAGCAACTTTCAAACCTTATCAATATAGACAGGAACATTGTCGAGGGTGTGCTTGTAAACGTTGCAGAAGTTTTGTCTGGGAAAAATATTACAAGCCTCGACCAACTTGCTTCAATTGTATTTTCAAAAATCGAACCAGAACAGATTATCCGCTTTGTGATATCTAACTTGGCGGTAATTATGGAAGATGTTCAAATCCAAAACCTTATAACCGACCTTGTTGTTAATCATGTTCCTGGGCTTATTGATGATTTATTTGCCGACATCAACCTTGACCTGGGCATTGCAATGCTCGAGGGCATCGACCTTAATGCAATTATTGGTGATGTTTCGGTTGCACTTGGAACAATTTTGTCGGACAGAGATTTGGTTGCAAACCTTGTTTCAAAACTCGGTCCAGAACTACACGTTTTGTCAGAAATGGCGACCTTGAACGAAATGGCAGAACACTTGTTTGATTTTGCAATAAACTTTGTTTTAAGCAACGAAAAAATCCTTGACACAATTATAGAGGCAGTAATTCCGCACCTGCACACAATCATTGCATCGGACGCTTTCTATACAATTCTTGAATCGCTCTTTGACATGGTTGGTGACGTCGGCGAAATGCTCTCGGGTGTTGTGGATATGTTATCCGTTCTTAACATTACCGTTGTTGAAAACCGATTTATCATAGGCGGACTCGATGTATTGTTGGAACAAGCAGGTGTCGAGGGCTTGGGCCCGCTTCTTAACCTGATGTTACACCGTGTCGAGTTCACAGCAACCGAATACGGCGATTTGTTGAACCTCGATATCTTGTTTAATACAGGGAGTGGTCTTGTCGAACTCTTTCCATTGTTGCTAAACGACATCAGCGCATTGTTGGGACCAGACATCTCCGCCGTTATGAACAGCGACGTAATTAACATCAGCGTAGTATTCTGTACAATTACCGAAGTCATCGACTTGGTCGTTGATATCACAATTGGGACACTTGGTCCATTCGCCAACTTGTTTGGCCTTGATTTGCCGTTTGACATCAACCTTGACATGACAGTGTCGGTTGGTGTATCATTCGGTATGGCATAAAATCTATTAAAAAAGGAGAAACATAGATATGACAAAACAAATGAAAATTATCATTGCATCGGTCGCCGCAGGGGTAATTGTAATAGCCGCTATTATAGGTGGTCTTTGGGCAGGCGGTGTTTTTTCAAGGACAAACACAAACTTTATTCGTGCAGGGCAGTACAGGTTCCACTCTGCGCGTTTAGATACAAGACACGCAAACGGAACATGGCGTGAAACCGCGATTCGCCCTGATAATATACTTGACGACCTTGATTACATTATCAACAGGCACATTGTAAATAACTTGCCACTTAGAAACGCAATTTTGGCGGAAGTCGAAAACCTTGAAATCACAGTTATCCTTGGGCACTTCGGTTTGGACCAAGACCAAATTGATACAATCCACGGCACAGACCCATGTACATGTGCAACAGCCATGATGCCAATCGGATTGTTGCTCTCCCCATTGTTCAATATGTTGTTCAGTGACGAAATCATCCCTAATACACCTGCGTTTTGGGTAGGCGGAAATCTTCAGCCTGCAAACATACTCTTTGAAAGAATCTTTACACACGAAACATATGGTGCATTGACAATTGCGTTGCAAGATAATTCTTTCAGAGAATTTGTTGGTGAAGTAAACGAGCATATTAATTCTGTTACTATTCCAGACTATATGAACGCAACCCCTGTTGAAGTCTATAACGCTTTGCAACACGTTTTGTGGCAAACAATCGTTGACGAAATCAACTATGTAAGTGACGGTACGCCACTTACGCCTGCCGAATTCAAAAGCACCCTTCGCTATATCTTGGCCGCAGGTGTTGGTTCGGAAATGAGTTACGTCCAAATCATCCAAATGATTTTGCCAATGTTGGGTATAGAGTTTTCTGAAATCACAGAAATCCTTGATATGGTTGTTGGCGTTATCAACGGTATCGAATTTGGTTTTACAAGAAACAATAATGGTGTAACTATCGGCGGTGGACTCTATGAACTTATCTCTGAAGCAATCGATGGTGTAGACCTTGGCGGTCTTGACATCATGGGGCTTTTCTCGGACTTGAAATATTCGCTGACTGATATCCCAAACAGTAACTATCAGCACATGAACCTTTATTTTGGCGAGAACGCAATTACTGGTGAACCAAACCCAATTATAAATCTTATTGTTATGGCCATAGGTGTCGTTAACATGATGGATATACTTCCAGGCAACCTTGGTATTCGTGTTAATGCGGATGACGAACTTGTCATTGAAGGTCCATTTGGCGAAATCGTTATTACCGCGGGTCTTAAATACAACCGCTCAAACGACATCATTACACTTACTTTGGACATGAGAATTGGTGATATCTCTATCTACGAAGTCGGTGCCGCGGAAGATGCAACCCCAGCAATCGTGTTGCCACTTGACCTAGATGTTCGCTTTGTTGTTGAACTTAAACGTGCATCTTAAAGAGGAGGAGTCATGAGTAAAAATAAAGAAACCATACTGTCAGTAAAAAACCTGTTTAAACATTACAAGAACGCCAAGTACATATCCTCGCAAAACATATCTTTTGATGTCCAGTCGGGCGAGATATTTGGTTTCCTTGGAATCAACGGGGCGGGAAAGTCAACCGCGATAAAGTGCATCACAGGTATCATCCCGTTCACATCGGGTAGTATAGAAATTTGTGGTCACGACATCGCCGAGGACCCATTTAACGCGAAGATGAACTTTGGTTTCGTCCCAGACAACCACGCCGTCTATGACAAGTTGACGGGGACAGAGTACATTAACTATATCGCCGACCTATATCGTGTTCCAACAGAGGAGCGCAAGACCGCCTTTGACCGCCTGTGCAAAATTTTCAACATGGAGAACTCGGTCAACAACCAAATCCAAAGTTACTCTCATGGTATGAAACAAAAAATTTCTATTATGGGTGCGTTGATTCACAGCCCGAAACTTTGGATTTTGGACGAGCCTATGGTTGGTCTTGACCCTCAGTCAATTTTTGAAGTCAAAGAATACATGCGCGAATACGCAAAGGCGGGGAACTGTGTATTTTTTTCAAGCCACAACTTGGATACGGTTGAACTTTTGTGTGACCGCGCAATTGCAATCCATGGCGGTAAAGTGTTAAAAGAATTCGACCTTAACGCCTATCGAAAAGCGGGCAAGAGTTTGGAAAAAGAGTTTTTGGAACTCACCAAAATTGCAACTGACGCGCAAAACAAAATTCGCAAAGAAAAAATAGAGCGTGAAGAAGAACTTGCAAAAACGTACGGCAGGATGTCGGCAAGTAAAAAAATGGTAGCTGAGACCTTGGAAGAACTTGAAAACATGATACAAGGTGTAAAGGGTTCGAAGGTGTAAACGATATGTTTAAAAACCTCCTCTCGCGTTTGTTTTCAATATTTGTTTTAATAAAACTGCAATTCAAATCGCGGGTGGCTTTGCCACGCAATCGCGGGTGGAAATATAACACCCGATTCGGTGTATTTGTGGGGTTGGGTCTTTTGGCTTTCGTCGCATTTGTTTACTTGTACTACATGCTGACGCTCCAATTTGTGGACCACAGTTTCATCCTCGAGGACCACGTTCCGCGCTTTGACCTAAGCCGTCCATTCTTGGTTTATACACTCCTTATTTTTATGGTTTTGCAAACCGTGTTTTTGGTACCGTCCCTAGTAAGAAACATCGACATTCATAACGAGCGTGAACTCCTTTTAAAACTCCCAATTTCGCCAAGGCAAATCTTCGCTGCCAAAATCGTTGTTCAATACATGTTGGAAATCGTTTTTGCAACAATAATCTTGTTACCAATTCTGATTGCTTTTGGTTTGGCAACACAGATGTCGGTCGGGTTCTTTTTCCTTATACCGCTTGTAATTCTATTCATACCTGTAATCCCGTTTTTCCTGGCCTCGCTATTACTTTATCCTGCAACAAAACTTGTCGAACTCTTGCGCTCGCACGCTGTGTGGACATCGGTGGCGTACTTTGTGGGAATGGTCGGCGGTATCCTTCTGTACATGTTCCTTATCGAGAGCGCAATGTCCGTCATCACCGAATCCGTAAACTTTACGGCATATCTGAACACCGTCGCGCATGAGGGCAACTTTGAAAGAACAGCCAACGCAATTTTCCCAGCCGCCGTTTTTGCAAATCTCCTAAACACAACATGGTATACGGCACTTTGGAGTTCTTTTGCCATTATCGGTATCGCGATTTTGTTGCTTGTAGGTTCGTATTTTATCGCGGGCGCAAACTATAAAAGAACATATATGGAGGAGCGCAGTACTTTTTCCACAATCCGTTGCAAAGGCGACCACACACCGTGTTCTCCGACCAAAGCGGTTGTAAAACGCGAAGTCAAAAACATTTTCCGTTCATCAAACTATACTTTTCAATTTGTTTTAATGGTAATTGTTATGCCACTTATGATTTACTTTGTAAACCGCGTAGCAATGTATTCATCATATCAATCTTTCCGCTTTCACAGAATGGCACTTGAAGCAGGCGGAATGTTATTTGGGGTATCTTTGTTTGTCATGCTTATAACGATACCGCTTTGTGCAACGTTCGCGGCCTCAAGTATCACCCGCGAAGGCCACAATCTATACCATACCAAGTTAATGCCCGTGTCTTTTAGACGACAACTTACAATAAAGTTCTTGGTAACCCTCTTGCCAATCATCGCGTCATTGGCGGTCAGTGTTGGACTCGTCATGATTCCTTATAACCCCGACCCAACGGATGCAAGTATGCGCTTTAACCTTGGCGCAACAGACGCGCTGTATTTGTTCTTTGTCGGCAGCATAATGGCAACAGGCTATGTTTGTATGGGGTGCTATTTGGATTTAAGAAAACCATTGGCATCACAACTTGGCGACGGGGAACTGGTCAGGTCAACCGAGCACATCAACATTGTCATGATTGTCGGCATAATCGTGGCGGTAGTTTTTGGTTTACTCGCAATGCTCGGGGGTTTTGGCACTGAGGTTTTCGGCATGAATTTCTTGACCTCGTTATCAACACTCGGCTCGCACATTTGGTGGATTTTAATCGTTGTATCAATTGTTTTCGCAAGCACCTTTGCAACCCTCTTGTTCCTGCATGGTCCGAAAAAATATAAGGAATTGGATTGAGGTGAAAAGATGAAAAAAACGATTCTGATTCTTTTGCTTATAATCCCTGTTGTTGTTGTTATGCTTGCCTATATGTTGTCTGGTTTTATCGGCCGTAACATTACTGTCGTTCCAATCTCTGGTATCGAAGTCAACTATCATGTTGCCGAGGACCGCGGAATTTTACCTCTTGTTTTGGATGAACATATTTTTCAAATCTCACGCATGAATGTCGGGGGAACGATTGCATTGCCTGATTTTGTCGAAGCCCGACCACGCGGAGCCCGTGTTGGCGACCTATATGTAAGTGCCGTATTGTTGGGTTGCAGCGAACCAATCGAGGGCATGATTTCGGTTTCCAATGGTGTTATCACAGTCAACAAATCTTCAAGCCACGCCGCAATTAACAACAACATCATAGAGTTGCGCATAGGTGATGGTGTTTCCATCTTCATGACGATTTGGCTTATGGAGGTCGTATGAAATTAAACTTCAGTTTTTCCAAACGAACAAAGATAATCGTGGCGGCAAGTGTTGCTTTGCTCGTAATCATAGCGGCATCTATTGCCATACCTTTGTCTATTACAAGGCAAGAATTTACCCTTGCCGCGGCTCCGAGGACAATTGTTTTTCACAGTGCAGAAACAAATATAACCCTACCGCGCGTTATCGGGAGTGCCACCGCGACCACACGTTGGGAGTTGTTGTCAGAAAACAATGCTTCGGTGCACATTGTTGATAATATCCGTGGTAATGTCGCCGAGATTATAAACAACAACCAATATCGTATCTTTAATTTTGAACAAGGCGTTACACAAAACTCGGTTGTGTTCCGCGCAAACGTTTTTGAAAACCAAAGACAAGTCGCAACCCTTGATTATGCACTCACCATTATAAACCCAACGTCTGATACGTTCACCGTGTTGTATTCGACAAACCAAAGCGGTCGCCTCGCATACCGTGTACAGGGAATTGCGCGCGAACGTGTTTTTGGACTCTGGGATATTGTGACTGAAACTGGGGCAGGCGGGATTATAGACCAACAAGCCGCCGCAAACCAATTTCTTTCAAACCAAACACGTGGTTATGTTCACAGCGGTGACGTGATTTACCTCGGTTGGAGGTACGTTGGAAATGTTGACTTAAGTGTAGAGGTTCTTGATGATAACGGGCAGGTGCTCTCGGCAAGAATGTGCGATGAACACCAAAGACGCGTGATTGTTGACTTTTTAGGTGCAGGAGTCCGCACAGTAAGGGTCACAGGAACGACAGCGGGGGGGCAAACCGCGGTTTATGAATACAGATACGACATCCGCGATGCCGTAAATGCGTTTGATATATATGACATCAAAGAACTCGAATTTAACGCCCGTGTGCAATCCATTATTAACGGAGTAGAACATGACAGAACTTTGGCGGCAAACGATAGGCGCTTTCCACAGTTCACGTACAACTATCAGGCTTTCAACCATTTTGTTCCAAGACCAACACAAAGACTTAACAGTGACCGCTTTCACGTCACAACAATCAGTGTCCCGCGAACTGAAAGTATTGCCGCTGCGGCAAGGGCAACACAGTTCCTTACCGAAATTCGCTTGTGGAAACCATCGTTTTCGTACCGCGACCTTGTTATCCGTGACAATATGCTGACTTTGGACGAGGCAACATTATTTTTTGGCTCGGTCTTTGGTAACGGATTCCGAATTGATGCGACCCCGTACGCCGAAAATACCCACGACCATATTTTCAGAGGACTAAGGCAAGTGCCTTTAAATGGGGCGTACAGGAATGTCTGGGGTTCGGGTCATTGCGGTAATGGTTTTGAAAACCTGCCTTTCCGCGAAGGGCATGGCTGGGGTGATTTGTATGCGTTTTATGCACTGGCAAACAACTCTACTATCGACAACATTGTTTTGACCGCGTGGAATAATACTAACCCAGACGGTACACCCGTGCGATTATCTGAATACCGAAGAATAGGTGTTATAAGCACGGCAAACTTTGACGGCCCAGTACAATTCTTCGACGGCAATAGAAATCCAATCCCAATCCCAAGACCCGCACTTTTGGATTTCCAAGTCGGCTCCTCTCGTGTTCAAACAAACGGTGTTTTTCAACCAGGGATGGGAATCGAAGGCATTACCCTTTCAAACAGTATCTTTGAAATGGGTCTTATATTGGTGGGAAGTTCTTTTTCCGCAAACCCAGACAACCCACTTACTATTGCATCAAGTGTTTTAAGATACTCGGCGTTCACCGCACTGTGGGGCAGGGGCATATCAAGATTCGGCTCTGATAACCGAACTGCCCGATACACACACGTGCCTGATTATACTAACTTTGTAACGTTGATTGATGTGATTATTTATGAAATCTCGACCGTTGCTGTTGTATTAGAAGATTCAGAAAGTGGCACCCAAGTAACCTTGCAGGGAGAGCGCAACCGATTCTTCACATGGCTTAGGATGACCGACCTTGTGTTTCCAATATTCAAACTTCCAGGCTTGCCTATAAGTGACGAGGCCTATGTGCTCGCGATTTCTGACCTCGCCCAACAACTTATCGCGGCGGTTCTTGCGGATAACCAAGATGCCATTGTCCAAGAAGCCCCAACTTTTTGGGTGAACATACCGCTTTTGTCTGTGGGCGGACCTTTTACGCGCAACTCGTGGGTGCTTGGCGGAAACATGAACACACCGTCACGAGAGTTCTCGGTATCTGTGCCATTGGGGCCTGGGTTGATTCTTGACTTTATGGGTCAGTTGCCGACCGATGACCCAAGGGCAACGTCTGTTCATTTCCAAAACGATACATTTGATACACCTGGGGCATTGTCCCGACTCATCGCGGGAATCGTGC
>WQSK01000015.1 GCA_009787915.1 Bacillota bacterium | reverse complement strand
AGTGGGCAAATCTGTATCCTGGTCTTACTCCGACGGCGGAGGCACTTGTGAATTTCGCATCACTTATAGAAACAGATGTCTCGTCACCCCAAGAGTGTGTAAACTGAACTCCACCGCCTACATTATCACGCCAACCGTCCCGAAAGTCCGCGCGATTTCTCATCCCTATTTCATGGATGTGAATAAAACCATTTGCCGCGCGGGCACCTATCCTAGGCTCAGTTACAACAACACCTTGCAACTGTCCTGGTCTAGTTGACGTCAAACGGCTGGTAATCCAATGGTCTTGTCGTGCGCCCCAAGCTTGTTCACCGTGCGCTCCTGTATAGCCGTTATGGTTTCCTCTACCTCTATCACCTGTTCCGTCGCCAGGCCCTCCTCCATTACCGCCGTGTCCCGCATCCCGCCGAGTGCGGATACCACTCCTAGCAAGACCGTAGCCGCCACCACCACCCCCGCCGCCAGCGTAAGCAAATGCGAGGCGAGATGCAATGTTGTCGTGTTGTGTTCCCGTAGTAAGTATAAATGACGTCGCACCACCACCGCCGCCGCCATCGCCAGCACGGGATTCCGAGCCATTACCTCGTCCACCACGCATAAACGTGTAGCCTGCCGTCAACGATTGCCACCCCGCGCCATGGCCACCATTCCTCCTGTCGCCTTGGCCGCCGCGAGAGCCTATAAACATATGCATTGTAACATGCAATACACCAGACGGGATGTCTATACTATTCCGCAAATCAAGATAGAGGCGCTGGGACAAACCCCCATATCCATATCTACCACCGCTGCCACTACCGAACCAGGGGTTGTTGCTCCCCCCTCTGTAACCGCCGCCGCCGACTATGTCTATAGAATACAAGCGACCGACACGAAAACCATGCCTGTTGTTGCCACCTGCGCCATAAGAAAGGTGATTAAATGTTTGTATTATGTTGGGATTAGCATGTGGATCAAAACGGTACCCGTCATTATTGGTATACGTTAGCCCTTCACCAAAAGTTGGATGGACTAATGTGTTACCAATTAGGCTAATTGGTGCATTTGGCTCGCCTATGGCACTGGCGTTAGGCAAACCGTGAATCTGCCATCCATCCTGATGCCATTCTCCCGTTCTAGTGAATGTTCTGACAGGCAGGGCAAAACGCCTTTCAAAGTGCACCCACCTATCATCAGGGGTGGTGGGTCCTCGTTGTTGGTAATCAGTGGAAATTACAGGGTGATATCGAAATCTTATTCGATTCATCCTGTCTGCCCTAAATGGAACAAAGGCCACCTCAACGCCTGTGCCAAGCGCAGTCCCTGCGCCCCGATTTTGAAAAACAGCACTGCGGCCATAGCCATGACAATGACCAACAGCAGTTTCATTCATATGATGCACAGTGTGATTATAATTTCCAGATACCGAAACCGCACCAACACGGTCCGTGGGACGAGTTATCAAAATTTCCCTGTTCCTTCTCCATCCTGCATACTGCGTGGGGGTGGTTGGTGTTCCTGCTATGAATGGTATGCGAGAATCTACAACCGCTATCCTACTCGAACCATTGCCCATGGCCGTAAATTGTATTTCGAAATCGTTGCTGAAAACTTCTGCCCACAGGTGGTGTTGCTGATTTATCTGGTCGGTGTGAGTAAAGTTACCGCCATCAGTATACATACGTCGGTGATATCCAGTCCAAATCCTAAAATAAATACGCCCTCCCACAGCATTGTCACCCGAGCGCGCATCACCTGGACCCAAGCCCGTAAATGCGGTCCTACTTTGTGTAACCCCAGAGGGCCAAGTCTGAAACGTATGTCTATCATTGAGGAGAATAGGTAAACCCGCTGCCACACCCGCAGCTTCACCGTCAGAGATAATGGCGGCGGAAACCCGATTATTGCGGAAAGTATCCAGAGAAAATTTGACATCCAAAGAATTAAGACCAGCAGCAAGGCCGATTATACCAAAAAGAAAAACTATGACAAGCGAGATTGATTTTTTCATAATTCAAACCTCCATTGAAAGGTTTTTTCAACAAGAAAAAGAGGCGTTGAATTTTGCAGACTTGGGTCCAAGATTACACAGTCATTGCACGATGGATTTTGGATGCCTGCCTCGTCGCAAGAACGGCACACACGTGGCTCGCTTGGGGACAACATAAAATGGGTCGAAAACCGCATTATTCCATTTGCATGATAGATATTAAGACTTGGGATAATTTCATTATATTGCTCTCCCTCCCTAATCACGGTCCTAAAAACAGAACCAGTGAGGGTACCTTCTTCGTCATAAGTCCAACCCCCATTTGTATTTATTCCAAGTCTTGAAAAATTCACCCCATAATTAAGTGACGTATGCAAATCCCCAACGCGTAGTATCCTCACGTATGAAAGATATTGGGCGGGTCTTCGTGTATATTCCATAGCAACATCTCGAATAAGTTGTGCGATTTGTATGATTTGCGCAAGTTTCATGAATTCTTCGTCATAAACACATGGAAGACCTCCAGCGGGTATTTCTATGTCTACTCCAACCCATTCATGTATTTGTGGAAAAAAGTAAGCAAACTCATCCTTAAACTCACTTTCTGCAAGTTCCCACGCAAAGACTTCAATCTCTGTATCGTTCATGCCTTGAGTAAGGTCAAGCAGAAAGTTTAGGTCATCATAATACTCGGAAGTTGAACCATAAGTCCGCAAGTTATTAATAAAAAACATGATATCGTCAAATAACTCTTGAACACCACCAACAAGGTTATAATAAACCCAATCGTGTACGTGCTGCTCGAAACGATTTCTATCAAACCCTTCTATTTCAACGCCGCTCTCAATAAGTTCGTATACCCTTTGCATTTTTCGCATGCCAGGGTCTGTGAACTCGAAAAAATTGAACTCGGAGTCATCAAATTCAAAAAACAAAAAATCATCTCCATAACGGAATGATTCACCAAAAATGGAAATGCTTTGTAACTCGTAACGCCCAGGTGGAACGTATCGAACTGGTGGGATTGGCGGCGGGCCGTCGACACGGTCGCCGTCACCATTTTCGCTTATATAATCTTCTTCGGGTTGGGTTATAGGGTCGTTATCAATGAAAAACATCACCATGCCAATGGACAAAACCGCGACAAGCGCGAACGCCGCGATTCCATACAGCATCTTGTTCGTGATTCTCATTGGTGTGCGCCTTTCCCCCTTTTGCGTAACTTAGTTTTAGCAAAAATTTGGGAATTATGTCAAACGATTTTTATCGATTGACCAAGGTTCTGCACGAAGAGCAGGTTCTTATGTCAAACGATTTTAATCACTTCGGCCAAATCGCCGTTTTTGATTTCGTAGGTGGCATGCTTTTCGATACCGCCTTTTGCGTTGATAGCAATTGTGACTCCTGCAAGTTCAAAAACAGGCAAATCCACCGCCGAGTCCCCGATAGCAACAATGTTTTCTTTCGGTATCTTTAATTTGTCGATTATTTTTTTGCACTCTTTTGCTTTAAAGCCTTTGACGATGTCTTTTTCGGTGATTCCAACTATTTTGTCCCCGTCCATTTTTGGCATTGCACAAACAATATAATCAATCCCAAGCAAATCTTTGTAATACTCGGCAACGGGCAAGATATTCCCCGTATGCAAAACGGTTGTATAGCCATTTTGTTTTAACCAAGAAAACAACTCTTTCGCGCCTTTTGCCAAAAAATTGTTTTCATCCAGTTTCTTTTTTATCTGTGCCCTGGTTATTCCTTTCAAGGAATTAATAAGATTAACAAGCGGTGCTATCCCCCAGTTCGCGGCAATATTTTCGGCGTACAGTTTTTCACTCGCATTCTCGATACCGTTTATGCTTGCCACCGCGTCAAGAACTCCTGCGCTGACAAGGGTTTCATCAAAATCAGAAAGAAATAACTTCATGTTGATACTATATAATAGAAGGTGTTGTTTCCAAAACGTTTTTTGTACGCAGACTTAATATCTCGCGCGGGGTTCTGCTGTTGTGAATTCCGTCTGGAGGTACAGATTTGCGTAAAAAGTAATGCCCACAACTTAGGGCAAGCACATGTTGTTTTTTGCTTTCCTCTGTTTCCAAAACAAAGCCGTTCCAAATGATGTCTTCAAGAAATTTGTTTGCGCTTATAACCTTGGGCATCCCTTTGTAAAACTGCCCAATGGTTGGGTCGATGATGTACCTGCGTTTGCCAACCTCTGCAGTTGAATAAGCATGTTCACCTGTCCAATAAAATTCTGCAGGCAGACCCAAGGCCCCACAAAGTCCTTTTGCAAAGCGTCTGGCCTCTACACAATATGGCATCATACGGTATGCGCCAGTTAGCCCCATATAGTAGTCCGTATACTCCTCGCCCAGTTTGTCAGTGCGCAAGTTAATCTCCTCGGCATTTCCATCAAAATATTCCTTTATTAAAAGATTGTGAATTATCCGCGCGTCAATCCAGCGCATTAACTCTGTGGAATCGGCCTCCGTAATTTCTTCGGCGGAATCTAACTTGTCTTGTATCCAAACAAGTTTTTTATAATCAAAGTCGTTATACTTTTTTGTACTAAAATCAAACATTCAAAATATTATAGCACAAAAATTACAAAAAGTCAATATGGGTGGATGTTTAACTTGACAAATGTTGTTTATACATATATAGTAGGTGCTATGGCAAAGAAAGGAAAAGGCGCGCGAATTAATATTCAAGAAGCATGCACAGAGTGCAAGCAAATTAACTACACCAGCGACAAAAACAAAAAGAACGACCCTGACCGTATCGAGATTAAAAAGTACTGTCCGTTCTGTCGCAGGCATACTGTTCACAAGGAAACAAAATGAGTAAAAACCCTAAGCACAGGCATCAGACTGGTGGTCTTCAAGAGAAGAAGGTCAAGGTAGAACCTACCAAGGAAGAAATCAAAGAAGAACAGGCCGAAATAAAAGCAAAGCGCAAAGAAAAACGTAAAGAGCGCAAGAAAGAACGCGGAAGTTTTTGGGGACGTATGTACACAAGGCTCCGTGATATGTTTTTGGAACTTAAAAAGGTCAACTGGCCTACGTTCCCGCAAACCGTTAAAAAAACGGGTGTTGTCTTGGGCGTTGTTTTGGTGTTTGGCATAGTTTTGTTCGCGATAAACATGGGGCTGACTGCCCTGTTTGATTTATTGACAAGTCAACTAGAGTATCAAGGAGATTTATAACATGGAAGAAAAAACAGAAATCAAAAGAGAACCAAGGTGGTATGCCCTACATACGTTTTCTAACTATGAAGCCGTAGCAAAAGACAATCTTGAAAAGGTTGTTAAAAAAGAAGGTCTTGAGGACCGCATTTTGGAAATCTTTATTCCAATAGAGGACACTGTTGTTGAAAAACGCGGTGGTAAAAAAGAGATTGTTCAATCAAAGTCTATGCCTGGTTATATGTTTGCGAAAATGGTTTACGCCGATGACATTTGGCACACCGTTACACGAACAAACGGTATCACGGGTTTCGTTGGGCCAAAAGGCCGACCGCTCCCCCTCTCTGAAAAAGAAGTTGCTGATATGAAACTTGAAAAAAAGGTAAACATTGTTTCAACCAAAGTCGAAAAAGGCGATACCGTACATGTTATCGACGGACTCTTGGCTGGGCAAACCGCGCTTGTTGATTCGGTCGACCACGAAAACGCGAAAATCACGGTTTCTGTTACTATGTTTGGGCAACCAAAACTTGTTGACCTTGAATTGTTCGCGGTAAAAAAAGTTTAGGCAAAAACCAAAAAGCCTACGAAAACAAAATACGATAATATAAGACACGCGCCCTGCCACCTATGGGCGCGTCCTTTTATAAGTACAGGAAGCGTTGCAATCAGCGTCATTATAAGCAAAGCAGGAACTGCGACAAAAACCGTTGATGCCGTGAGGGGCAACCCTGTTCCTTGTAAATCACCAATAATTCCGCACACCCCAAACAAAAGTGTCGCGTTTATAACGTTTGCGCCGATAACATTACCGAGGGCAAGACCACCGCTCTTTCGTCGGATGCTTGCGATTGCGGTTAGGAGTTCGGGGGTGCTTGTCCCCAGTGCGATTACTGTGAAGCCAACCAATGTTTCACTTACCCCCATTATGTGGGCGAGTTGTTCCCCGTACTTTACCAAGGTAAATGCGCCCATTGCCAGCATTGTTTGCGCAACAACGAATCCGAGCATGATGCGCCGCCATGATATTACGCAATCTTCGGTGGGTTGTTTGACTTGGTTGCATAATGGCAGGTTCGGGCGGTCGTATTTTTTTGATTCCTTAATGTTGAACCAAAGAAATGCAACAAACCCAAGAAGCAAAATTGTTCCCTCAAGCAATGATATCATGCGGTTTAGGCTAAAAAGAAAAACGACCGCAATCGTAACCAGCATGAAGATTGCTTTCCAAAGAACATCTCGGCGCGACACGGTGCCACCCGTGAACAAAAATGTCACCCCCAAAACCAAACCGATGTTTGCGGCCATGGCACCTAGGGCGTTGCCGATTGCAATCTCATGGTTCCCCGCCGACACGGCGAATATAGAAACAAATACCTCGGGCAGTGTCGTTGCTACGGCCACAAAGGTTGCGCCGATGACAACCTGGTTGATGCCTGTTTTTTTGTTTATGGCAATTGCGTATTTGACAAGCATGTCACCGCCTTGGATGATTACAAATAGACCCGCCGAAAAAAGTCCGAGTGCGATGAACAGTGCCATACATCATGTGTATGCGAGAGGGGGCGACATATAAGCACTGAAAAGATTTTAGTTTTTACACGGTTTGAGCCTTTCTTGGTAAAATCACTATTTTCGCCTTGGAAACAAAATATAAATCAAGAGTGAAAATGCGATTTTTCAAGAAAGATTCTCAAACTGTAAAAACTAAAATCTTTTCAGTGCTTATATGTCGCCCCCTTAATAAGGCTTCTAATTTATCCCGTCTTGGTCGGTTTGGTCGCGGCCGTCAACACCTGTTGCTTCACGAACTTTTTGCATAGTTTCATATTTTTTCATTTCAGAAATTTCTTCTTTTTTACGTTTTTTATGTATGTCGCGCATTTGGATAGAGATTGCAACTTTGTTCACAAGCACAAACCCGCCTGCAAGCGCAATCAACGCGAGTGCCCCTGTCACAAGACCCCAGTGTTGGAAGCCTTGTGCTGGTGGTGGTGAAACAAAACGGAAACCTATGTTAAGGGCAAGCCTTTCAATGCTCGTGGGAGCCTCGGCACCATATCGGTTGAGATTATTAAAGCCATCAATCTCCATCCGAACCGCGATGTTTGATTCAGGGTCAAGACCCCATGTAGAGTGTCCCTGTATAGTTGTCGCCCGCGCACCAAAGAGTCCTGCCTCGGCGGTATAGCCTTCACGAATCCCGAGTCTTACCGCAGGCGGAATTGTTGTGTTTTCAGGTCCCGAAGCACGTGCGCGAACTCCGCGGAACTCCATGAAATTGGGCAGTCCTACGACTGTCGGCATTGTTGCCATGCCAGTCACGAAACGCGCGTTCTGCACAGGTCCGTTGAAACCAGATAAATAGTGGAACTCTACGTAAATATCTTGGTCTTGTATAAGTGCGGTGTCGATTGAAATGACCCTGCTGTCAAATGCGTTGGAGTTTTGCGGAAAGCGTGCCTCGAACTCTGGCGGTTGTTTGCGGACAAGCAACGAAAACCGAGCATGAAGTTGGTTTGCAGGGTCACGGGTTACGAGAGGGTTGTGGGTTTCCCACATGTTAAGTGTGTAATTGAATGTACGAAGTGCAGCAAAAGTTATTTGGAAATCAAAAACACCTGTGTCATCAAAACGTTCTTCAAACCTGCCCGTGCTCGGCGGAGTTTCAATCAGGGAAAGATTTGGTCCAAGAGCACGAGGGTGGTTATTGGTTTCTCCGTTCAAGGTTGTGCGTTCAAAAACATGGGCCCAAGTATTTGTTCTGTGCGGGCGATAGTATTCTAGGGTAAGGTTTGAGTCATTTGGGTCCTCCCTAGAAACGAATACGGTGTACTCTAATTCAACGGGTACAAAGTCAGGTCCAAAGTCCACATTAAATGTTGTATGTGTTCCATTAAACATGGCACTGTTATCCAAGGCTGTGTGCGAACCCCAATAGCCACCATATACATCAAAACCAATTAGCGGAATTGGCCAAAATTCTTCTGGGCGTGGCATGGGTAATTGTACTGTAGTGCCGCCCGTAGGTGTTCGGTCTGCTGTGGGTATGTCCCATAAGTGGCGAAAGTCCCAATGCTGATGTAACGGGGTATTTGGGCTGGGAGTTCCACGTGTTGGAACGGAGGTCAGTGTACCACCGAAGTGATAGATTTTCCGCCCACCAACAACAGGTCGCCATTTGCCGACCTGGGTATATTCCAATTCCAGGCTTGGTCCCCTGTAACTAAATTCGTAATTCTGGTCAAAAACGGCTTCAACATATATAAATCCAATGACATTGTCCAAAACATTGCGAGGCTCCCTAAGTCTGTTGTTATCCGACATTGTGACAACAACAGGTTGGCGTTGACTTATAGGTGTTGTCGAGGCACGAACTGTGGCACTGTCGCGACCGCCATAGAAAACCGCGGCGATTGAACCACCGCCGACCAATAGAACGCAAACCAAAATCCCCCAAAGTTTTTTCACGTGTTTAATTGTACAATTTCTTTTATGGCATCGTCAACAGTTTTGCAACGAATGATTTTTGCACCTTCGTGTACCGACGCCAAAGTATCCCTGCTTGCAAAGAAATCATAGGTGTTTAAAAACGCCTCGCACGCACCGCCGAACTCCTCGACGACCAAAATTATCTTTTTATACCAGAAGGCAAGTTGGCACTCGTAATACGTCCCCCAACTGCCACCTAGGCAAACCACAACATCTGCGAAAGGCTGCATCTCTTGCATCCTTAGCAAAAAACTCTCGGCTTTGTTTGCGAACTTTTGTGGTTTTGCATAAATCATATCTGTGACACCATCAATTGGATAGCCGAACTTTTCTAGGTGTTCTTTCTCGTTAAGTGCAGGAGATTGCCCCCAAACACGTGCGCCTGTTTCAACCGCCTTTTTCCCAACAAAATATGGGTAACCGCCACAGCCTCCAGTTTTGACCTCGGCACCGATAGAGCCCAAATACTCCCCAAGTTTTTCACACTGGGCTTTTTCTTGGGCGCTGTAATTTTTATTGTTTGTTCCGCCGTTTACGATGATTCTGAATTTATTTTTTGCCATGCAAGAGTATACTCACAATATAATTTTTAAGTAAATCAATATTTACATTGTTTTTTGCACTGACCCAAACCGCTGGGGGAACGAAACTTTTTAAATCCGCGATACTGACAACATTGTCATCAAACTTTGGCACAAGGTCGAATTTATTATAGACCAAAATCATTGGTATGTTCGCCGCCCCGATTTTTACAAGGACATCATTCACCGCCGCAATTTGACGCGCATGGTTTGGGTTTGAAAAATCAACGACGTGCAATAACAAATCGGCATGGCGCACCGAGTCAAGGGTGCTCTCAAACGCGCGAATAAATTCGTGAGGCAGTCTTTCAATAAAACCAACTGTGTCGGTCAACAAAATTTGGATACCAACTTCCCCGTTACCGCTTTGGATAAAAACGTTTGAGGTCTTTGGGTCGAGGGTTGCAAACAATTTGTCCTCGGCATAGGCATCGGCTTTTGCGATTGTGTTCAAAAGGGTGCTTTTCCCCGCGTTTGTGTATCCAACAAGACACACCCTCGGCTTTCCGCTTTTGTCCCCCCGTTTTCGTGAGGTTTCGCGTGTGCTTTTTAATTTCTCTAATTTTTTTTCTAAAACCAAAATTTGTTCGCGAATAGTTCGTTTGTCTAATTCTAACTTCTTTTCCCCAGGACCGCGCATACCAACAGCGTTTTTCATCTGAGCCATACCCCCGCCGACCCCAGCAAGGCGTGGCAAGTTATATCGCAACTGGGCAAGTTCGACCTGTAACATTCCCTCGGCGGTTTGCGCCCTGTTTGCAAAGATATCCAAAATAACCTTGCTTCGGTCAACCACGGGAACCCCAAGCATTGATTCAAGGTTTCGGACTTTGCTCCCTGATAACTCGACATCAAAAACAACGACGTTGGCTTTGTTTTTTTGAACCAAAGACAAAACCTCCGCAACCTTTCCTTTACCTATATATGTAGCAACATCGGGTTCTTTTATATTTTGTGTTATAGAAGCAACAGGTAAAAGCCCACAGGTTTCACAAAGACCCGCCAACTCCTCTAAATCGTGCCCTATGCCCACAAGGACCGCACGGTCCATTGCTTTTGTTGTATCGTACATATTATACGCCTCCGAATCTTTGGTTGTAAAAGCGCATTGCGTTGTCTACAAAAAATCTTGCCCTGACATCTGTACTTTGTGCCTCGTAAAATGCGGTTTCAAAGCGTTCAAAGTAATCACGGAACATGGCGCGTTGGTCGTAGGCAGTTGCAGGGAGGTTTTCAAATGTCCAACTTGGTCGGTTAAGGTCAACCCCTGTCACCGATTCTGCGAAAACCTCGTTTGCGCGGGTGATATTATTTGTTGCAAAAAGTGAAGCAATATATCCTCGGCGAATTGTGTCATAAGTATTTATAAAACCAATTACCATGTCGCGAAGTTCGCCCGTGTATTGTTCATTCGCACGCTCTATTAAAAAGTTATCGACTTGGACAACTATACCCGTGCGAACTGTGGTGTCTAGGTCAAACCAAATACCGCTTAGTCGGATGACTTCGCCATGTCGGTTAGCGGAAATGTTTCGGGCAAGCGCCAAATACAAATCCTCCGCCGAATCTGTGCGGTCGAAAATTCGTGTGTGATATATTGCACTTAGATTTTGATTTCCAACATTATCAAAAAAGTTCGCCATTTGTCGCGGGAACATCATTGCAAACATTCCCAAACCATACGAAAATGCAACAGCCGTCCAAAGCAAACCCTGGGCGGCGGTTACAATAATTATTCTGTTCAAAACGTTTTGTCGCTTCACAAAACAAGTATACAACACGAACAAATGAACGTCAAACTTAAATCAGGAGATGTTTAACGCATCTTCAAGTAACGAAAGACGGTTATTTTCTTCATCAAGTTCCCTGATTCTCTCTTCTTGCTCGTCGATTGTTGCATCGCGGTCTGCAATTGTTTGAGTTGCAGAAGCAAGATTTGTGTTTGCGGTCGCAAGTTCCGCTCTTGCGGTTGTAAGTTCTCCACGCACTGTTGCGAGGTTCGTTACCTCTCTTGCCAAGTCACCTTGTGCTGTTGCAAGGTCGCCTTGCAAAGTTGTAACGTTTCCGTTGGCGGTTGCTAGGTCGCCCTGCAAAGTTGTGATTTGTGCGGTCAAGCGTGTTTCAAGTGCTTTGAGGCTTTTTTTATTAAAGTATTTGTTTGCAAGAAACATCAATACCCCACCTGTAACAAAGGTTCCCGCAGCAATACCCACAACGGCACCTGTTGACATACCATTGTTTGCTTGGTTCGCTTCGCGATATCTGTTACGTTCCGCTGTCATTGCATCAAGTTGCGCACGTGTTTGGTCGCGAAGGTCAAGTTCGGTGTTAGCAGCATTTTGTGCACTTTCAAGTCTGCGACCAAGGGTCACGTTTTCAGCAGTGACAGTTTCAACTCGTTGGTTTGACACCACAAGAGCGGCATTTGCTGTTTCAGCGTTTGTACGATAGGCGGCTTTTGCATCAAAAACTTGCTGAGGTGTCATGTTTGGGAAAAGTCTTGCAAAGTCTGGGCAAGGTGTATCTCCACCACGTTGAGGTGGGCGAAGTGCGTTAAGGCGGGTTGCGATGTACTCTGCAGTTCGTTTTGTTCTGTCGCAATTCGCACCGAATGCGGTCATATCAATCTCACCCGCGGCGTTTCTCACAGAGATTCCGTTTGCACCATTACGTGCGTCCGAGAATTCTGGGCTAAAAATTCGGCCTTCGTTATAAAAGATACGAACATTTGGTTGGTTTTCGCCTGTTCTGATTGTAAACAAAGGTTCCGTTCCAAACTCTGCTGGCATTCTTGCAAGACGGTCGGCAGCGGCGGCTTCAAGTTGCGCCAATGTTGGACCTTGGGCTGCTCCACCAGTTTGTTGCTGCTGTTGCTGTCCGCCCTGTTGTCCTCCGCCTTGTTCCTGTTGTTGTTCCTGTTGTTGTTGTCCACCTTGCTGACCAGCACCTTGAGCACCTTGCTGTTCTTGTCCTTGACCCAAACCTAAGCCTGCCCCTGCGCCAAGTCCTGCTTCTGCAAGTGCATCGGCTACGGCTGCTTGAACAACCGCTGCCAAGCCTTCTGGGCATCCTGCTGCGGCGGCTTCTTGGGCACGCGCTGCTTGTTGTTCTGCGTATGTGTCGGCTCTCTCACGTGCGTTTCTTGCACGGCGTGCTTCGGCACGGCTAAGTTCATTTTCTTGTGCTTCTGCGGCTTCGATTCGTTCGATTACTTCGGCTTCGGTTGTTGGAAAGTTCCAATTTCTTGTTCTTTGGTTCCCGAACCTAGTTTGTATTTCAACATCGGTCGCCATAATCATAAGTCCGTCTGCGTTGACATAAACATCTTGGTCCAAACCTGCTTCCCTTGCACGGGCGCTAAGTTCAAGGTGTCTTGTAACACGTTGGCTTTGTTCGCGGTGACCGCTTGCGACACCACCATAGTCACACACGGAACCATAACGGTTGCCAATTGTTTGGTCTGGTTCAAGACCGCGCACGCGAATAAGTGTACTTGGGTTAAGGTTGACTTCACCAGGATTTGATTCTCCGCCTTCGCCACCGATTTGGTCGCCACCAGAAAATGAACTGTCGCTGTCGCTAGAGAAACCATCACCAGGTGATGTGTCCGTGTCAGCAAAGGCGTTTACCACAGCCGCTGTTAAACCAACGGTTGTTACCACGCCCAATGCAACAAGTTTTCTCTGACCACTGGTAAGTCCTTTTCTCTTTCTTTCGATTTCAGCATCAATTGATTCGATTTTGTTTTCAGCCATAACGCCCTCCACAATAATAAAATTTTTCTATTGTGGAATATATCACATCTTTATCAATTTGTCAATACCCAATTGCATTTTCTTTGAGGGCCTTTGCCACACCTTTCTTTGACCCAACTTCGGGGTTTGAAGGCGCGAATGTTCCAACATACCAATCTTTAAGTGGAACTTTTTTTTCGGGACCTTTATGTGCATCCAAAATAACACGGCTTGTATCTTGTACGGTGTTTGTATCGGCAATTCCCTCGAAAGGTGCCACAATCGGTGGGGTTGCCTCCGCCTCTTGTTTTGCTTCAACCTCAATGTCCTGAGAGAATGCGTTAAAATCTTTTATCATAATACTATTATGTACCACAAATAAAATGAATTGTCAAGTGATTGATTGTGTATTATATTTAAAGTATGGATATAGCAAACCTAATGTACGTTGTCGGCGCGGTCTTGATTTTGCCCGCGATACTGTTTTCCCTGTTCGCGCAATTTCGCGTTATGTCGAGTTTCAATAACTTCGGCCAAATTATGTCTGCCAAAGGAATCACAGGTGCCCAGTTGGCAAGACAACTTTTGGACCAAAACGGTTGCAGTCATGTTGGCTTGGAACTCTCTCGCGGACATTTGTCCGACCATTACGACCCAAGAACCCGCACGGTTCGTCTGAGTCAAGAAGTCTATCACACACCATCTTTGGCTGCACTCGGGGTTGCGGCACACGAAGTTGGTCATGCTATTCAACACCAACAAAAGTATGCCCCGCTTATGCTTAGGATGTTGGTTATTCGTTCGACGTCGCTTATAAACAGAATGTTGACACCGCTTATCTTTATTTCACTTATCGCATCATTGTTTGTTACTGCAGACACAATCATGGGTATGCCTGCCCAAGACTTTTGGTTCTTCCTCGTGATTGGCTTGTGTGTTTTGTTTACAATATCGTTTGTTATAAATTTAATTACTTTGCCGACCGAATATAACGCAAGCAAACGCGCCCGCGAATTACTTAGAACGGGAAACTATCTTTTTGACGAACAAGAATATGCCGCCGTGGCAAAAGTACTTAACGCCGCAGCCCTCACTTACGTTGCTGCCCTACTTGTGAGCATGGCACAAATGCTTAGGTTCCTCGGATTACTCTTGATGATGAACCGAAACAGGCGTTGATTCCTGAGTCAAAACCAGTACCATAGATTTGTTGTCCTCGGAAACTTGGACGTGTTGTGCATTTTTTATTGTGACACGGACCTTGCCAAATTTTAGATTTACAACTTCTGCCTTTTGTTTCTGGGCGGGTGTGTTTGGTGCAACGACACCTTGTGCCGAAGCAATCGGTTTTGTAACAATATTTCGTGCACACGAAGCACAAGGGGCTTCCATTACCTGCCCGCCAACAAAACATCGGTTACCGTAAGTTCTTATTTTTTCCATACTTTAAGTATATGGTTTATTTAGCAGGTTTTGACAACTTGTCTATTGCCGCGATTAAGTCGGCAACCGTTTTTACGGACATAACAACATCGTCTGGAACCTGAACACCGTATTGGTCCTCGATTGCCATCAGGAGTTCAACCACGTCCAAACTGTCTGCACCCAAATCTTCTTTGATGCGCATTTCGCTTTTAACGGTTTCGGGTTTTTTATTAAGTTGCTTGCAAAGCATCCCCAAAATGATGTCTGCGGTTTTTTCTTTTTTGTTATCTTTTTCCATACCCAAAATGTACTGTCAAAATCCAGTGTTTGTCAAGACAATAATTGTGTGGAACAAAATTATGTTTTTAGTGCAAAAATGTTTCACATATTAATGCAGGCATGTTACACTCCCCCATGAACCAAATTAGAATCGATGAACTTGTAAAACAAAAGATTCCGCTTGAAGAAAAACTCTCTGAACTGCTGCATGGCTCAATCGAGGCGCGGACACGCGATGATAAAACTTATGCGTATCTTCATCGACGCGAAGACGGAATTAAGGTTACAAAATATCTGGGTGAATATACCAAGCAACTGGAAGAAACCGTTGTCCGTGATTCAATTACCGCAAAAGATATAAAGCAAAAACTAAAAACCATTCGCAAACAACTTGCAGATTTGAATTATGTCGAACAAGAGTTGACTGGTTCTGTGTCTAACAACATAGACTTCGTCCGTAAACACCTTGTAGACACGGTCTATAAACTTGCGGTGTTGGAAGGGATAGCGGCAACCTATGCAGACACCGAAACAATTTTGGAAGGCGGAAAAATAAATAATATGACACCAAAGGACGTTCAAAAAATTGTGAACCTCAAACATGCGTGGGAGTTTATACTGAACAAATACATTATAACTTCTAAATTAGATTTCAGTTTAGTCTGTGAAGTAAATCGGCTTATTGAAGAAGGCTTTTATTATAACGCAGGAAAGATTCGAGGTGTACCTGTGAGTATAAGCGGAACGACATACAAACCTCCGCTGCCTATAGAAAGCGTTGTCAAAGAAGAAATTTCAGAGATATTAAACAAAAATATTCAATCCGAGGACAAAGCGGTTTTGCTCATGCTTTTCCTAATGAAAAGACAAATATTTATTGATGGGAATAAGCGAACTGCCGTTATCTCTGCAAACCACCTGTTTATATCACAGGGCCTAGGACTGATTTCAATTCCAAGCGATAAAACTGACGAGTATAAAAAACTTCTTATATCATACTATGAAGGTAAAGACGAAGATAAAATTGTAAAATTTATAAAAGAGTATTGTATTATTCGTTTTGCATAATTATAATGCTTTCATGTCGAAAATTGTCGTGGGGAACATTTTCAAATCAAGGCAGGCGGTCATAACCACAATCGTGGCGGCGGCTATTTTGATTGCGCTTTTGGCGATTATCATCCCTGTGGCAATCAACAATATTGCAAACGCACGTACATCTCCGCAAACCGACATGGGCACCATCAATATCATTACCGCACCTAACGTGATTCCTTCGGCGAATGCAACAGAAGTCCACGCAACACACATCTCGGGGAATGTTTTTGGTGGGATATATCTTGATTTCGAGCCCTGCCAAGACACAATGGTTGCAACCGCGACAGCAGGCCAGTTTTTTATCCACGGCGGTAACCCAGGTATGAGGGTTTACATAGCAAACGGAGATACAATATTTGTTATTATCCTCGGGAACTAAAATTTTCTTGAAGGTTCAAACCCTTTACTTTTATCTAAATCGCTTACAAAAGGCACGCTTAGAAAATCTTGTTTTGCGAGTTCTCTCCCAAGTCTTTTTTCCAAACAATCCAAGCAAAGAAAATTTCCGTCGCTGTGGGGGAGATTTTTTCTGGCTTCGGCGGTCATAGGCACGGCATCTGGCACGGCGGATTTCCACAAGTCGTGTTTAAGCATATAGTAATCCGTGTGTATCGTTTCTTTTCCACAATCAAGACACGGACAACATTTGTCGCTTAAAAAGTTTCTAACAAACCTTTGTGATTCAGACAGGTACTTTTCAGGCTCGGTCAAAAAGTGAGTATTTTTTTCTTTTTTAAACCAAGTACGTTGACGTTTTGCGAATTGCATGACTTTTGTCAAAAGTTGTTCGCGGTATTCGTCCATTGTTATCTTGCCCTCGATATATTCCACGTTCCAAAAATATTCCAACCCAAGTGCCCTCAACCAATCTTTCGACACACCGCGTTTTATCAAGTCCTCGGTTTCCTTAATCATGCCCTGTTCTAATCGTATATCGTTTCGTTTTTCCACAAGCGGTCGAATCACCTCTTTTGGTGGAAGCAAACAAATTTGCAACACGTTATACCGTGGGTTTTTGGGGTGTTCGCCATCAGAGTCGGGGGGGGTTCCAAAAACATAAGAACCTCTCACTTCGTTCGAGAACCTTGCCGCAAAGCGGTATCCCTCGACAATAGAGCGCGAATACAAACCCGTTCCACCAACGATGATTGGGACTTTACCGCGTTTTAAAATGTCGTCGATAATTTTATATGACATTTGCTGGAATAAAAACACGTCAAATCTTGAACCTGGTTCAGCCACATCCAAAAGGTGGTGTGGGACAAGGGCTTGTTCCTCTTTTGTTACTTTTCCAGAGCCCAAGTCCAGACCCCGATAAACCTGACGGCTGTCGGCGGAGATAATCTCACCATTAAACTCGGTTGCTAACAAAATTCCAAGTGCGCTCTTTCCACTTGCGGTCAAACCAACGATAGAAACAATTTTTGGCTTTGGGGCAATCAATTGATGTCAATGTCCTTTTCTTTTTTTGCGATAAAAACATTGCCGTCATAGCACAACCGCATACTTTCCGCACCCATATGGACGAGCATTTTCTGGGCAAAATCTTCAACTGCTTTCTCCAAGTCTTGGGGCGTGCCTGTTATTGTGTTAAAATGGGCGATGTGGTTTTTACCTGCGCCTGTTTCAAACTCACTTATGATACCTCGAACAAGTGCCTCGTACTCATCGTTGCTTAAACCCAAACTATCCGCCCACACTTTGTGAGAGTCCTTTTTGTCAAGCATATCAATGTTGTCCTTGAACAGAATCTCTTTGTTGTGGATTAAAAATGATGTGTATCTTTCTTCGCTCATGAAACAAGTGTACCTACTTCACACCGAACTTGGCAAGGACTTTTCCAAAAAACATGACGATTGCCGTGCTGTTTTTGATTGCGATTTTTTTTGCAACCGATTTTGCCGTAATCGCGATTGCCGCAATACCCGCGTTGATGATTGCGATAATAAAAGCCTGCCAGAAAAACGAATAGTCCCCCTCGTTGATAATGATGAGCGAGAGCGCAACCCCCATAGCCCCACTGACGATACCGCAAACGTCACCTATGATGTCGGACAAGATACTTGAAACCCTATCGCTGTTTTTAACCAGTTTGATTGCGGCCTTTGCGCCCTTGATTCGGCGACTGGCCATAGCGTTAAAGTTCTCAATCTCGGCATATGCCCCTGCGACCGCAAAGATGTCACCTACAAATGCAATGATTATCAGCACAACGATAATCGCAACGCATAGGATGATACTCGTGTTTGTCCCCAAGAGGGCTTCGGATGCCAAACCAAAAACGAACGCAATCACAAATGAAAAAAGCGGTATNAAAATAAACCACTTATAGTGTTTTCTAAATGCGTTTTGTTTCTTTTTGACTTTAACGGGTTTTTGTTTCTTTTGTTTTGGTTCGGGTTTCGGGTCAGGTTCTTCTTGTTTAGGTTTCTGCTCTGTTTCCATTATGGGGTACTATACAACAAGGTTTTAAAAATTACAACTCATTATTAAAACAAATCTTTTGGGTTGACACCAAGTTCTTTACAAAGCAATAAAAACATCTCGAGGCTTATGTTGTTTTTACCCTTTTCCATCTCATTGATGTAATTATGCGACTTGTCCAACCTAAGTGACAATTCACGTGCGGAAATATTCTTTTCTGTTCTGATTTGCGCCAGTTTCAAAACTATTTCTTTGCGTTCCATGATTTATTATGACTTGACTGTATCTGTTGACATACCCACTGTCATCTTATAATATAAACATATCTTTATGGACGAACAATATGACCTTTTGCGAATCAAAGAAATGGCGCACGAAATCGGTGTCCTTGCCGACAAGATTTTAAGCGGTTACCGAACCCCGATATCAGAGTTGGGGCTTTCATCCCGAGCACAAAATGCCCTAACCCGTGGCAAGGTCGAATATGTCGAGCAACTTATGAAACTTTCGGAGGACGACCTTTTGCGTTTCCGAGGTATGGGAGAAAAAACTTTGAACGAGATAATGGGTGCAATCAAACATTAAACCTAAAATGAATAATGTCGCCGTCTGCAACAACATAGTCCTTGCCCTCGACGCGGACTTTGCCTTGTTCTTTTGCCTTTACCATGTTTCCACAAGCCACAAAATCGTCATAAGAGATAACCTCTG
>WQSK01000014.1 GCA_009787915.1 Bacillota bacterium | reverse complement strand
GAAAAACAAAAGCAATCATCGCATCTGTGGCCACAGCGGTGATAGTAGGATGCACGATGCTAGGACTGTGGCTTGGTGGGGTTTTTGACCGAAACGGGGACAGTGGAACTGGAACTGGAACAGGCTCGGGCGGCGGACAACCAACAGGTTTGTTGGCGCAAATGCTCGGGACGTGGAAATTGGTCTTTGATGGATTCGCCGATGAACCTTATGGACCTTTCGGTGATGTCTGGACATTTACTGCGACGACTTTTACTGTGTACACCCCCGACGAGGGAACTGACGTTTTCGAAAGTTGGGTACTAAAACCTGGAACCCACCTCATTGAATTTGAAAACTGTGGTCATTGCGATTGTGGTTTTCACGGTACACTTGCCGAATTGTTCAGCCTAACTGAGGCCAGTATGTTCGTGGGGTTTCCTCATGAAGGGGACTATGCCTTTGAAGTCGGCGCGGTTCGTATAGAGGACGGGAGGTTAATATTCTACTGGGGTGAAGACGATGATGAAACATTTGACTTCTTTATCTTTGAACGTGTAGGGCACGGTGGGGATTATTCACCGCTTGAACTGAACCTTATGAATGGAGTTTGGTCATTTTACGATGTTTGGGGTGACCCTGGATTCGACGCTTGGCAATTTGATTTTCTTGCTAATGGCGAGTTTAGATTTCGCGTTGTTGTTGACGGAGTACTTGGCACAAACAATTGGGGCGCGTGGCATACAGGTAGTTGGTCGGTTGACGGTGATGCGTTGACTTTGGAAAGTGCTGTGTCGTTTACACATAATAACACTCATGACATTGTTGTAAGTGGTAACAGTTTGTACATCCATAGCGGTTTCTTGACATACTGGTTTGTGGACGTCTTAGTTAGAAATGGCACGACACCGATTTGTTAATTGTTGTTATATTTAAAAACCCCGTGAGAGCGCGGGTTTTTTTGTGTCAAATTTTGTGACTCCCACGTATATACAGCCATACACATCAAAACTGGAGGTTTTGCTATGGCAACAGTAGTAATAGACGCAGGTCACGGCGGAAGTGACCCTGGGGCGATTGGCCCAGGTGGAAGGCGCGAAAAAGACGACAATCTTCGTTTCGCATTGGCACTTGGAAACGCCCTAACCGCATGCGGGATAAACGTTACGCAAACACGAACGACAGATGTATTTATACCACTTCAAGAACGTGCAAACATCAGCAACCGCGTAGGCGCAGACCTTTTTGTTTCAATCCACAGAAATGGGGCCTACACCCCAAACGCAAACGGTGTCGAAGTCTGGATTCACCCGCAAGCCTCGGCTAGGGCAGAGCAATTGGCTAACAACGTGCTATCGCGCGTAGTGGCGGCAGGTGTCCAATCGAACCGCGGTGTAAGGCGCGCCAACTTTACGGTGCTTGCCCGAACCCAAGCCCCTGCAATTTTGTTCGAGTACGGATTTATGACAAATGTGCGTGATAACCAACTTTTTGACCAAAACTTTAACGCATATGTTAATGCAACAAGGGACGGGATTTTGGCAACCCTCGGCGTTCCATGCAGACCAACAACCCCACCTATAACCCCACCACCCGTAGCTCCGCCACCTGTGACACCTCCACCAAGTGGATGCGGTTCTTTGGGGGGAGCCCAAACAACACCTCCTTGGACTCCTGCACCTCCTGCCAGCGACGTTCGGGGCACAATTCGTTACATCCAAAACGCCTTGAACGTGCGTTATGGACAAAACCTTGCGGTAGACGGGATTTGGGGACCATTGTCGGCACGGGCTTTGGTAAGGGCGTACCAACTTGAACTAAACCGCCAGTTTTGTGCAGGTTTGGCTGTGGACGGCATCTTTGGTCCGCTCACCGCGGGCGCAACCCGTTTGGTTAGGCAGGGGAATCGCGGAAATCTTGTTTGGTTGCTTCAATCCGCCCTCTATGTTCGTGGCTTTCACGCGCGCCCTGACGGTATCTTTGGCCCAATCACAGATATGCAAACACGCAACTTTCAGCGGTCCAGAGGTATCGGGGTGGATGGCATTGCGGGACCTATCACATTCGGGCAACTTTTCCGAACAACCCCATAAGTTCAAGTTTAAGATTAGCCAACATATAAAACCCCGACAAGCATCGGGGTTTTTTGGCAATTGGGTATTGCAAAACGTCGAAAGGTGTGTTATAATACCGACATATGGCAAAAGGAAGAACAACAAGACCAATGCACGAATCGACAAATTCGATGTCGGCAGGCGGTTCGGACACCGCAACTGTGACCGAAACCGAAGTAACACAATCATTCTCACCAACGGTACGCATTAATACCGAGGAACTTGAACGTGCGGAAGCGCATGTAGAGGTAACAAACGACATAAGTGAAGATGGAACCCTCATTGTAACACCAAGTATGCCTGCGGTTAAAACGGTTGTTAATACAACTGATGCATCATTAGAGGTTGCAAGAAACCTTATTGCGGCCGACACCCCAACTATGCGTGCAAGCAAAATCCAGGCTATGGCTGATGCCGCACACGCACACGCGAGGTTGGCGGAACTTGGTATTTATAACAACAAATTTTTGATTACAAACGACCCTGTAACCGTTACAAGCGAACGCGTTGCAGACGCCGTTACCAAAGTCGTTGAAAAACGCATAGAAGAAGCAAAAGCCGAGGAAACGGAAACACAAATTAAAGAAGTCAAAAACAAAGTTCGTCGCGCAGTTATATTGACAATTGTTTCTATGGCAATCTTGGCAGTGGGCGCAGGGGCCGCAATCTACCACTTCGTACTGTAAAAACAACCCAGAATAAACCCAAGAATAACCCACAAAAAACCTGGAAATAACCCAGAATATTAGGTCAAATCTTTTGTTTCGTTCCTAAACTCCAACATACAATCAAGATATCCCATTAGATAATTCATCTTCTCCAACATATCGTCCATGTCTGTTGTAAACACACCACTTGGTAAACTTGGAACAAAGTGGTTCAACCTGTTCACCAAATTATACAACTTTGGGAGGTCCTCGCGTACTCTTTTGATTTCGTCCATGCAATATTATAATGTAGCAACTGCTACATTGTCAACAAAAATGTGCTACTTGTTACATAATAAGTCATGCACATTTTCGTTGAAAGATTAACTGGATTATGTCAAGAAAAATCCATCACATGGATTGAACTAAGCCGAGCAACAAACATCAGCCATGCAACAATAAGCAACTGGGTAAATGGCAAAAGACTTCCTAACATTGATTCAATTACAATGCTCACAAAATATTTTGGTTGCACCGCAGGGTATTTAATCGGCACCGAGGATTAAGTCGAAAGTGAAAGAATTTGGCGAGAGATTGTGTGAACTGAGGGAGCAAAAGGGTATGACCAGGCTTGAACTTGCAAAGGCAACGGGTTTTACCGAGGTATCGATTGGGCGTTGGGAAAAGGGTCTTACAATCCCAGACATTAAAACTTTAAAAGTCTTTGTAAATTTTTTTGGCGTTACCGCGGGATATTTGTTGGGTATTGAAGATTGAAAAAAACATTTGCATAATTTTGCTTTAAGTGCTACATCTTTATATACCATGAAAAATTCAGGCAAAACGGGAATCCCCTATGTCGCAGAGTGCAATCTCTTTGCGCGCGAGGGCTTTAAACATGCAGAAGAACTGTTGGCGGAGTACAACGATTTTTACCTATACAACATGGCCGAGTTGGCGACAATCCATTACAAGATTGACGAGGCGCAACAAGACGAGGCGCCCGCGGAACTTGACGAGGAAAAACGCATTGCCATAGCCGACAAAAATGCAAAGGCCGCAACCGACCATTTTGCGTCTTTGTTTGGGTCAAAAGATTTTCCCGAAGCCACGATTGCGGGGTTAAAGCCTGCTTGGTACGATTTGCAAAAGATTTTGTTGAACGAATACAAACAAAAGACCCCAATCTATGACTCCGCAATGAACGGGATTGCGCCAGGGCTTAGAAAGATTGCAAGCGTCATGTTGTTCGCGCTCTATGTAACCGAGGGGATGGACGACCTTAACGCCGAGGACGAGGAAATAGAGGCGGTCAAAGAGGGGTTTCGTACTTTGTTTGGGCGAATCCAAAACGAGAAAATCGATATCCCCGAATACCACAAAGAAAAGGTCAAATTCAAAAAATTCAAAAAACCAACTCAGTATATAGAGTTTGCAGAAAAACTGTTTTCATTAAAGGGGGAATAAAAATGAAAGTTTGTGTTATCGGCGGAACAAATCCCGCCACAAATCCAAAGTGGTTGGATTTTGCCGAAGATTTGGGCAAACGTATGTGCGATGCGCACTTTGAAATGGTGTGGGGTGGGAACGCTTTTGGTGTTTTGTCGCACATCCACAAAAAGTACGTCAAGTACGACAAGCCAAACACCTTGGTCATGCCCGATACTTATAAGGATGACCTCAAGGTCATGAAAACCGACAAAGTCGTTGCTACCGAATTGGTGGTGGAGCGCACCCATGAAATGTTTTTGCTGGCGAACCACGGGGCGATTTTGTGCGTACCTGGTGGTATTGGAACAATCTATGAATTTTGGACGGCGATTGAGGGGCTCCGCGCTGGCGAGTATGACTTTGATATTATCATGCTGAATTACAAAGGCTTTTTCGATGACCAGTTGAAGTTCTTTGATTTTATTAACCAAGAAGGTTTCACCAAAATCGGCAAAGGCGGGGCACCGTACAAAATCGAGCCGACCGACCTGTTTAAGGTTGTGACTACGCCAGAGGAAGTTTTGGTTGAACTTGAAAAAATCCGTGACAAGCGCGACGTTAAAAAGTTTTGTAAAAAAACTCCGCATGATAAGTAAAACACTTGACTCATAATATATACATAATTACAATGAAAGCATGGCATATGAATTTGACAAATATGGAAACATAATAAACGTTGGCGATTTGAACGAGCCGACAGAGAAACGTGATACCAGTACTGGGGTAGGGGTAATTGTCGAGGACGGAGTAGTGCGTGAAAGCGAAAGTGGTAAAGTTGTAGGTGAGCCGAAAGGTGATTTATTAGATGTTATCGCTCAGATGCGGCAAGACCTTGAAACGGAAATAGAATAGGCTCGACTAGGTACGGTTTCCTTAGGAATAATAACTAAAACTTTTTTATAAGTTCATCAAGAGCGGGACAGGGATTCCAATCATTAACGGAAAGATTGCCGTGCTTTACGCAATGAAGAACGGTCCCCTGTGACATATATAAGTTGTGAGGCACATTTGGTCGGGTTGAATAAATCTCGCCCTGACAGACTTTGTTGAAAGCCACATTTTCGTTTTCCAACTCGGCAATTTTAATCCACCCTTTTTGAACAATATATGTTTCTGTCAAAGTGGAATGGGAGTGGCTTTTTTGCCAGACCCCAACGCTTGGGGCAACCGTTCTGATGTATGAACTGCCGTCATCGGAGATAAGCCTGAAACGCAGTTCACCATTGTCCATTTTTTCGTGGTTTGTTGTGATACCATATTTTTCGAGCATATCCCAAGAATAACAAAAACGCCCACTTAAGTAAAGGCGTTTTTATGCTCCCACACACTGGCGCGTGTGGTTTGCTTATAGACTGCAAGCACGGAAAAAATAGAATAGACCCGACTGGGGTACGGTTTCCTTGGCAAAGCGCGTTTACGCGGAGCATAATAAAAACGCCTCTCATGACGAGGGGCGTTTTTTGTTTACCCAATTACTCGCAGATATCAAACTTACATCAACCAGGGTCCGCAAAGCGTATCAGGTGCAGCGGTACGCTGCTTAGCAGTGTGCAGGACGGTTTTTGTCGCAGCAAAGCAAGTCTTTTCCGAACACGATGAAAAGGATTACAAGTGTGCAGATATCAAGACCGAACAAGCCACCACGGAATACAATCATCAAAAGAATGATAATCCACATTACGTCGCATGAACTTGCTTGTTTGGTGCTTGCGCAACCGCATCCACCGCCGAATCTTCCGAACAATTCGTTGAACATTTTTAAAATCTCCTTTTTAAATTTATGTACAGGGCGCATCCCAATCTTTTGTCTTTTGTAAGGGGAGGCGCACCTAGGTCATGATATGCTGGGGGGGATTTTATGTTACAAAAGCGGGGATGCCCGTTTTATGTATTCTCGTGCCCAATCCAAATGCTCCCACACTTCGTGTGGTTTGCTAATCCACTGCAAGCACGGATTCCTTAGCAAGCCGCGCAAGGCGCGGGAGCATAATTCAACGAAACGTTGATAGACAAAACCGTTTCTGTGGAATAAATTACCTGCATGGACAACAAAAAGATTGGTGCTTTCATCACCGAAAAAAGGAAAGCCAAAAACCTGACCCAACAGGATTTGGCGGAAAAACTGTGCGTGACCGTACAGTGTGTTTCAAAGTGGGAATGTGGAAAAGGTATACCTGATTCGTCGCTCATGTTAAAACTGGGCGAGGTTTTGGGGATTTCGGTCACCGAGTTGCTCGACGGCGCAAAGAAACAAGTCAGGGCGTACGGCGGGGTAACGGAAGAAGAGAGGGTTGCGCTTAAAAAAGAATACAACGAAACCACGAGTGCAAAAATATGGTTCAAAATAAACCTTTTGTCAATTTTCCAATCGGTGTTTTGGATAACAATGTTTTTGCTCTCGACATTTTTGGGCTGGGGAGAGATAGCAACGACGGTGTTACTGGTCATGATGGTACTGAACGCAACAATACCGTTTATAATACTGTTGGTTCGCATTATGCTTTTCTCGATGTGGCTTAACATTGTGAAAAATATCAAAGACGAAAAACTCAAAGATATGAATTACTAAACCCATGTTGGTACTTCAGGTGTGCAAAGATAGCCGAGGTGTCGCTCGCCGATTTTGTGAAAGTCGCTACCTCGTGAAACCAGTAAGTTATTTTGCTTGCAAAACTCTAAAAGGTATTCGCTTTGTTCTTGGGTAGACGAATAATGAAAACATTCGATTCCGTCTAATTGGTTTTTTGTGTATGCCAGTACTTTGTCTATTTCAGCATAGCAATACGGGTGTGCCAAAAATACAAGACCACCGCATCGGCGGATGATGTCCGCGGCCTCGGAAAAGCTTGGATATACCGCGGATAGGTCGTTGAACCATTTTGATTTTGGATTGACAATTTCTGTGCGAAATAGGTGAACTCCATTGATAAGTTCCAAGTCAGGGTATAGGTTTTTTATCTTATCTCCGTGCTTGTCGATAAGGATTTGACAGTGCACAAATCCGTTAGGACATATGTCCTCTGGTTCAAGTTTTAAATCCAAACCGTTTTTTGAAAACACTTTTTCGGCGATTGCTTTTGATTTCCAAATCACGTTCTTGAACGTGAATTTTTCAATTTCATTTTCCATTTTGCCTACATCAAATCCATATCCCAGGATCTCGACGTATTGTTTGCCTACGTATGTGTTTAACTCGACGCCAGTTACAAGTTTTCCCTTGAAGATATCGCCAACCTCTTTATAAGCATCAACACTATTATGGTCGGTTATCGACAACACGGAAATACCTGAATCGTTTGCCAATTCAAGCAACTCTCTGACAGAGAGGCGTCCGTCGCTATGGTTCGTGTGTGTATGCAGGTCAACCATTTTTCCTCAAACTGAAAAGGCTTTAAGTTTTGTTTTAACAACTTCCATGACGTCCAATCTTGCTTGGCCCAAATAGGCGCGCGGGTCGAACTCGGACGGGTTGGTTGCAAATGTTTTTCTGATACTAGCGGTCATGGCGAGCCTTAAATCGCTGTCAACATTGATTTTACGTACCCCAAGTGGAATTGCCTTTGCCAAGATATCTTCCGATACGCCTTTTGCATTTTCGATTTTTCCGCCGAACTTGTTAATTGTCGCAACATCCGCAGGCGTAACCGAACTGGCGCCATGAAGCACAAGCGGGGTGTTCGGAATTTCTTTTTGGATACGCTCCAAGATATCAAACCTAAACGCTGGGGCTGATTTGTACTTGAAGGCACCATGCGCAGTCCCGATTGAAACAGCGAGTGCATCCACCCCTGTTTTTTCAACAAACTCTTTGACTGTCGAAGGGTCTGTGTATTGGCTGTCCTCGTTTTTCTTTTCGTCCTCGATACCTGCAATTTGTCCAAGTTCACCCTCGACGGAAACACCATGTTTTTTTGCATAGTCAACAACCTTTTTTGTAACCGCAATGTTTTGGTCAAAGGGTAGGTGGCTCCCGTCAATCATGACCGATGTAAAGCCCGCATCAATCGCGGCTTTGCACTGTTCAAAATCGGCACCGTGGTCAAGGTGCAGGGCAATGTCAATGCCGACGGACTCGCGTGCTGCTTCAACAAGTTTTCTTAAATACACCTCGGTTGCGTATTTTTTTGCGCTGTTAGAAACCTGCAGAATCACGTCGCATTTCATTTCATCGCACGCACGGGTGATTGCCTGAATCAACTCCATGTTGTTCACGTTAAAGGCAACGATTGCTCGGTTTCTTTTTTTTGCCCTCTCAAGCAAAATTTTTGTTGTCAAAAGTGTTTTCTTCATGTTATCCTCCTTTTACACATGGGGAAAATTTCTTTGGTACTTCCAATATACAACGAAGTGTTCATTTTGCAACACGTTTTCGACAAGTATATTTTGGATTTAAAGTCTTTGGGGCGCGAGTTTGAAATCATCGCCGTAAATGATGGCTGTGATGACGGGTCTGAAAAGATACTTGCCGACTATGCGGTACACAACAGTAATGTCTGTGTAGTAAACCTTGACGGACGCTGGGGGAAGCAAGCCGCAATCACCGCAGGCATGGACATGGTTGATTACAAAAGCGAAATCATACTTATCGCCGACATTGATGTTTTAAACCCTGTTGGTATTTTTGAAAAACTTGTTGAACGTATCGACGGCGGGGAAAAAATTATCTATGCTACGCGCGAAAAATATGGCTGGTCAAAATTCAAGGCGGGTCTTAACGATTTGTGGACGCGCGGGGGTGCGGTCTTGTTCGGAATCCCAGGGGTCTATAACGGCAAGGTCAACGTTTCGGCTTTTCACCGCGATGTTGCAGACGTTATAATTGGTTTGCCACAAAGCAACAAATATCTGCGTTCTATGGACACATGGACAGGCTGGAAACCAGGATATTTGTTGTATGACAGCGGTCATTGCAGGGCTTCGGAAAAAAGTATCGTTGCAAAAATCAAAAACGACCATGCAAATATGCCGATTACAAAAAGCAACAAAAACGCACGCCGTGACCGCGTAAGGGAACACAGCGCGAGCATAGATTACATGTGGGGCATCATGGCGGCGGCACTTATAATGTTTGGACTTGGACTTGCACTCGCCCTTTATATTGAAACCGATGTGTGGGTTGAACTCTTGGTATGGTGCGTGTTTTTGGGGCTTGTTGCGCTTGGCGTGGTCGCATACACACGGGCGGTGTTGGTAAAGCGAATCGGAATTATCCACAAAAACCACGACGCCGTTATTTATGAAATCAAAAGTATAATCAATAAAAGAGGATAACAACCGTGGACAGCAAAGAACTGCAAAAGAAATTTAAAAACGGCGAGGTCATTGAATTTGATACCCCGACAATTATTTTGGGCTCAAGTAGTCCGCGTCGTTCAAGGCTGTTTAAGGAAAACAATATCCCGCACGTGCAAATCCCAAGCACCGTCGATGATACGGAACTTAACCATTTGCATCCTCACAAAGATGTTTCTAAAAAACAAGTTATCGCGTATGCCAAGAATATGGCACTTGCCAAATTAAAGCCATTTATAGGCAAAGTGGTAAACGGTGCGGTAATCACAATGGATACAACCGCGTACCTCGAAGGCCGTATTTTGGAAAAACCAATAACGCCCGAATGCTGTCGCGAACAACATCTTTTCATAAGCGGAAAAACAAACATCGCGTATACGGCATATGCGATTTATTGCAACGGAAAAACGGTTTGTCGCGTGATGGCTTCAAAAGTCAAAATCAAAAAACTCCCCGAAGATATTATTACCGCCTGCTGTTCCGACCCAGAAACGCTGGACGCCGCGGGTTATCGTAACCTTGGTCCGATTTTCCCATACGTAAAAATACGGGAGAGCCACCGCGCAAACGTCACAGGGGTACACATCCCGTTTGTTTTAAAAATGCTGAAAGCGGTAGGTTTTAACCAACTTTAATATGGTCTTGATTTATCTGTAAATCTGTGATATACTACTCATAATGAAAAAACGGGGAATATACGAGGTTTTTATTAAACGTGTGCTTGACCTAACAATGGCGTTTTTGGCCGTGCTTTTTTTGTCGTGGTTTTTGTTGTTTATTGCATTGCTTGTCCGTATCAAACATGGTAAGGGCGTAATTTATAAACAACGTCGGGTTGGGCGAAACAAGCGTGTCTTTTGGTTCTATAAGTTCCGCAGTATGTCCAACGCAAAAGACGAGGACGGAAACCTGTTGCCTGATACCGAACGTTTGACCCGCTTTGGCAAGTTTTTAAGACGCACAAGTATAGACGAGTTACCGCAATTGTTTAACATCATAAAGGGCGATATGTCTTTTATCGGACCAAGACCAAAAGATGTCAAAGAGTGTGTGTTTTTCAATGAAGAGCAACGACAAAGGTTTTTGTCGCGTCCTGGGATATCGGGACTTGCACAGGTGAACGGAAGAAACGCGTTTAACTTTGAGCACGTGTCCGAATATGATAACAAGTATGTGAAAAAAGTTACTCTTTGGCGGGATATAAAAATCTTTTTTAAAACGTTTTTTGTGGTTTTAAAACCCACCGCTGTCGACGCGGAAAGTCACGGATTTCATATGAGTGAATACTATTGCGACCTGTTGTTAAAGCGTAAAGAAATAAGCATTGATGACTATACCACAGGTGTGATGATGTCGGGGACAATTAAGGTCGGCGAAATAATGCCAGAGTTCGAGTGGATGCGCACAAAGACTAAGTCTGCGCAAGTCGTGCGTGAAGGTATTGCGGTTGTGACCAAAAGCAACGAGTCCGAGGAGTAGTAGGGCGTGAAAAAATTGTCGAAGCCTTGACTTTTGGGTGCCATGGTGGCAAATTGGGATGGTGGATACTAAGGCTCTATTGGGCGGAACAGTAGATGTTTTGAAAAAAGTGTTTTGGCTCTCTCTGCGCCATTTTCGTTCTACGGCAAACATCAATATGGCTGTGAAAACCGCATTGCTGTTCATTTTTGCGTTCACATCAATCTTTTGGTTCGGAATGACGTATTTCTTTTTGGCCGCGGTCATTTCATTTGTCATTGCCGAATTTGATTACAAGTCAACATTGTACTTTGTGTTCTTTGTAGGTTGGCTTGATGTGTTTACAAGGTTTGGGACGGCGACATTGCCTGCAACTATTTTGTTTGTAGTATCAATCTTTTTATCGATAAGCATTTGTATAACAAAAATAATCTTGGAAAGAGAAGAATTAGAACTAAAAAAATTCTTGGTACCCGCGTGTTTTTCATTACCGCTTTTGTTAATGGCGTTTATTCCTCCGTTCGGAGTTTTTGAATTCTCGTTTATTTTAATCGGAGGCGTATCTGTTTCTTTGCTTGCCTGTATCGCTGGTCACAAACTCGGTTTTACTCGCCTAGTTCTTTATTTCTCGATTGGTTTGGCATTGTCATCTTTTGTAGGGTTAATTTTTAATTACTTTCGTCACACGGAAACACTTATATATTTCTATGGGCGGTTCTCGGGGCTTTTGAGAAACCCAAACATTTTGCAGTTTATTGCATTGCTTGGTATTTGCGGGTTGTACGCATTGGTTCTTTCACAACAATTGAAAAGGCGGTATGCTGTGCCGATTTTGTCCGTGTTGATTGTCTTTGGGTTAATGGCGTCATCCCGCGCATTTGCGATTGTGTTCCTTGTAATCTCGCTGGTAAGTATAGGTATATATCTAAAACTGGAAAAAAACAGTCGACAAAAATATACAACCCTAGGGGTTGGTATATGTGCATTTCTGGTCGTGTTTTTTGCGCTCCACCAATTTACGTTTCCTGCCATAGAGCGTATCTTTAACACGATTAGTTTTGAATTAAATGCGTTTTTTCGCGACCTTTATTACATAGTATTGGACCCAACCGCGTTTCATGACCCAGGTCGGTTAGGGCTGTGGCGTCGGTATTTGCAAGCATGGTTAGAAAGCCCGCGGACGTTTTTTTTGGGTCATGGTATTAACGCACCCTATTTGGGTCAGGTCATGCCACATAACCTATTTGTGGATGCCTTGTTTAAAACAGGTATAGTTGGCTTTATGGCACTTGGCGCATTTATCGCGGGAATTATGTATGCGCTTTACAAAGTCCGTGGCTATAAAGTCACGTTTATCCCATATCTTTTTGTCATAGCAATTATACTTATATCTCTTGTTGATACGGCATATCCAATACCTGTTGTTATGTTCGCACTTTTTGTGCTTTGCGTGACTTCACAGGGGAAGGTTCATTCTTCGGAGTCTGCCAAAGCGGTGACGGATACACCCCAGAAGCCACAAGATTCTGAATAGTTTTTTGTACATATTTTTTGTCATCAGGATATGTAAAGCCAACCCACTTTTCTTTTGTGGTTAGGGTACGGAGGGTTATCTTTTCTTCTTTGATAAGCCGACCAAGGTTTTCGGGAAGGAAACACTCGCGCTTCATTCTCTCTGGTGTCTTTGGGTTTTCGATTTCGGTCATGAACTCGTTAAAGATTTTTTCAAGGTGACCAAAAACGCTTGGCACCAATCCAAAGAAATTCATCCCAACTTTTAAATCCGCAACGGTCAAGACATACGCGCCGTTTTCCATAAAGTTGTACTCGCCTCCGCGTTTGATACAGATGCGTTCTTTGATATCCACAACATAGCCGTCCTTTGTGGAAAGTGCACCGCGTGAAACTGTGCCGAACTCTGATATTGTGTTGCAAAGGTCATAGGCAACCGTTGCACATTCGGAACTGTTTCTGGTTTCCGATAAAAACCCTGAGATTTTTTGGAATGCCTCTGCGCCATAAAAATCATCTGCGTTAATAACACAAAATGGTCCTTTGATAACGTCTTTGGCGGCCAAAACTGCGGCGGTTGTACCAAGGGGTTTTCCCGCCCTCCAACTTGGGGTTTCTTGAAAAACGTACTCGGCATCAATTATCTTTCTAAGGCGATTAAATATTGCCGTACGAAAGTCCTCCTCAATTTCACGCCTGATAACAAAAACAACCTTTGTAAAGCCCGCCCGAATTGCATCGAAAACGGAGTAATCAATAATAAGTTCACCATGGTGTCCAACTGGGTCAATTTGTTTTATCCCACCATAACGCGAACCCATGCCTGCAGCCATAATTAATAGGGTCATGTCTTTAGGATATGCATTCCAAAGGTTTTTAGGATACACACCCTCTTTAACAAGTTTTTTAATTCGCGAATGAACCAAAGGTGTGTCTTGTGCGTATGTGAGTCCAAACCACTCGGAATCCGTTTTTAATAGTTTGGCCGAAATCTTTTTGTTTTCCAACAAATCGTTAATTGCGTTTACCAAAACAAGTTCGGACTTTTCAACGTTAATGTTGCTTTTCAAAAATTCTACGAAGCAATCATGGAGCAGAGGCAAGATATTTGGTCTAAACCCAAACATATTCATCGAAAAAGACGCACCACTTTTTACGGGGGTAAACTTGCCGTCGGGTGCGTGTCCGATTTTTCCGTCTTTGCGGTGAACACCATACATCTCGGAACACGCAACCAGGTTATCTTTTTTGTCCACTTTGCAAAGACCCCTGTTACAGGTTCCCCCNTGCGGAACTGTGTTCTCTGGGTCATAGCCAATAAGGACGTTTTCATCAGGGTTGTTTTTCAAAAAGTCGGCAGAGAGTTTATATGCCCCTGCGCCGTAAAAGTCATCTGCGTTTACAACACAAAAAGGTTTTGTTATTTTCCAACGTGCCGCCAAGATTGCCTGAACCGTACCCCAAGGTTTTGTACGACCTTTTGGGGCTTTGAAACCATCGGGCAGGGCATTGATATCTTGAATGACGTACTCGGCGGTTACTTTTGTTTTGATGCGGTTGAAAATGCGCTCGCAAAAGTCCTTTTCAATTTTGCTGTTTATTATAAAAACAATGTGGTCGAAACCTGCGCGAACTGCGTCATAGACGGCATAGTCAATAAGCAAATTATCATTATCGTCGATAGGGGTCATTTGTTTGATACCGCCCTCAAAGCGGCTCCCCATGCCTGCGGCCATAATCAAAAGGGTCATGTAAGTATTATGTCGAATTATGTTGAAAATAGCAACACCGATTTTGAATTTTACATTCATTACATTTTGGATTCTTTGCCAAACAATGGTACCTGCCAAACAACACAATGTAAAAGTGATGCTTGCCCCAATCTTTTTCATCAAAAAGGGCCTTTAAATCACGTTCAATTTTTTCTGGGTCTTTGTGTTTTGTGAACCCGAGCCTGTTCGACACACGTATTACGTGGGTGTCCACGGGAAAAGCAGGAACTCCGCGACATGATATTAAAAAGACGCTCGCGGTTTTCCTCCCGATACCTGGGAGTTTCACAAGTTCATCAATATTGTTCGGCAAAACACCATTGTGGTTTTCTAAAAGGTTTTTGCAAAGCGAAATAATATTAGTCGCCTTGTTATGATAAAAACCTGTAGAGTAAATATCTTTTTCAAGTTCCTCTAAATCCGCGGTCGCATAATCTTCCAGAGTCTTATACTTTTTGAACAAATCTTTGGTGACGATGTTGACACGCTTGTCAGTACATTGTGCAGACAAAATAATTGCAACGATACATTCCAGTTCGTTTGAAAAGTTGAGTTCAAGCGGTGGGTCCTCGCCAAACAGTTCGCGAAAGTACGAAATTAATTCCATACGAATATAATACATAATATGGTCGACTTGCACAATGATATATATAACGAATGTATTGAAAGCGCGCGCAAGTGCGGGGTAACGGCGGTTTTGTCCTCGGTTTGGACAACAAATGAGGTGAATCCACTCTTGCTTTTGAAACAACACAAGGGGCTTTTACACATCGAGGATTTGTGGTTTGCAAACGATGATAATATTGACGACATTGTTGCGGCCAAACCCCACTCGGTTGGTTTGACATGGAACGCGGATAACGCCCTTGCGGGCGGTGCGCATGGAAGCGGGGATTTGACAGAACTGGGAAAACGTATGTTGGAAAAACTGGTGAGTGCAGGCGTTATGATTGACCTCGCGCATTTGAATGAAAAAAGTTTTTTCTCCGTCCTCGAACACGTCAAAAGTTTGGGCGGGCGGGTTTTTTGTTCTCATACATGTTTCAGCGAGGTTTGTCCTCATCCACGCAATATTAATGCCCGCCAGATTCGCGCAATAATTGACGCAAGCGGAATTATCGGACTCACGTTTGTAAGTGATTTTTTGCGACCAAAGGGGCGGGCTACTATGAAAGATGTCGTTAAGCATATTGATTACTTTGTAAAAAACTTTGGGGCGGATAACTTGTGTTTAGCATCGGATTTTTATCCTGGGACAAAGATGGCCCGCGGTATTAGGTGCGGGGATTACCGCGCGTTTTTGAAACTTAAAAAGATTCTACTAAAACGTGGTTTTTCACAAACAGATGTGGACAAAATATTTTTTATGAACGCACAAAGGGGACTTGGACTTATGAGCCAAACCGAGGTTATCGGCCATAGTGTTTTGGGCAAACCCATTATTGCATATCATGTTGGCCCGCATGACAAGCCACAAATTATAATCACAGGCGCGATTCATGCGAGGGAGTGGATAACAGAACTCTTGGTGCGCGAGTTAATGAAAAATGGGGAAATCGGGGATGTTGGCTTTTGGTTTATCCCATCGTGCAACCCAGACGGTGTTGCTATTGCGCGCGGTGAAATCGAACCGCAGGGCTTGCCAAAGGTTATTGAACCGAAAACCGCACACCTGTGGAAAGCCAACGCCCGCGGTGTGGATTTGAACGTGAACTTTAACGCCGAGTGGGGCAAAGGTGCGCAAAATTTGACATCGGCGGGGAGTGAAAACTATATCGGTTCCCACCCCGAGAGCGAACCCGAAACAAAAGCCCTTGCCGATTTCACAAAGCGTGTTTTTCAGAGTGGTAATTTGCTCGCAACAATCGCGTACCACAGCAAAGGCGAGGTAATTTATTATCCCTCGGAAAAAGATACCGACCTTGCAAAAGCAATTGGCGAACTCACTGGGTACGAGCCCATAAAAACCTTTAATGAATTAAAACAAAGTGGTGCCGAAAAACTTTTTGATTCTGCAGGTGGTTATTCGGATTGGGTTAGGTTACACCTTGGTGTTCCTGCCCTCACAATCGAGGTCGGAAATGACGAACTTCCTCACCCCATAGGGGAAGAACACCTACCTAATATCTTGGCGCAAAACCGTGACGTGCCAAAACGTTTGGCGGAAATCGTTTTGTCTACAAAAAAACATAATATATAATAGAACCATGGATTTAATTGAAATCATAGGCTTTGTCGCGGGCGCAGTTGTTTTAATATCTTTTTTGTTCAAAGAGATTCTGTTAATTCGGTCGATAAATATCGTGGGGTCTTTGGGTTTCGTGGTGTACGCGGTTTTGGTAGGGGCATGGTCGGTTCTTGCGCTTAATGCGGCGTTGGCGGTTTTACAAGTTGTTTATATCACCAAACATCTTATGGGTAAAAAAAGTGGCAAAAATTGTGACTGTGTAATAATCCCGCCGTGTGCGTCATGTGCGGTGGAAAAAGAAACAGAATAAAAGGTTGCACATTTGTGAATTTATTATGATACAATCAATGTGTGGAACATAAAGGCCAAAGCGAGTTAAAATTTAGAAATGCGACAATTATAAACGCAGATACTTTATACGAAAATTTGTTTGATAAAGAATTTATAGATGTCATTATAACATCACCCCCGTATAACTTAAATATAGATTATGGTTCTAACAATGATGCCATGTCTTATGAGGACTATTTGTGCTTTTCAAAAAAGTGGCTTTCAAACTGTTTTAAATGGTCTAAACCAAATGCAAGACTAGTTCTTAATATTCCCTTGGATAAAAATAAACTTGGGCACCAAAGTGTTGGTGCGGACCTAACAACAATAGCGAAAGAAGTGGGTTGGAATTATTTCACTACGATAGTCTGGAATGAAGGGAATATGTCTAGGAGAACTGCTTGGGGTTCCTATATGTCTGCATCGGCACCATACATAATTGCACCAGTAGAATTGATAGTAATATTTTTTAAAGGCAGTTGGAAAAAGGTTGACGGGAGTAAAAACTCGACTATTACAAAAGAAGAATTCATATCTTGGACAAATGGGCTTTGGTCATTTAATGGAGAGAGTAAAAAAAGAATTGGTCACCCAGCACCATTTCCAAGAGAACTTCCAAAGCGTTGTATCAAACTTTTTAGTTACGAGGGCGATGTAATTTTTGACCCTTTTGTCGGCAGTGGAACAACTCTTATTGAGGCGGAGGTCCAGGGTAGGATTGGTGTCGGGGTAGATATAAATAAAGATTATTGTGAACTTGCATTTGCAAGATTACAAAAAGAAATAGGAGGTTCTTTATGATAAAGGATAAGAAAGGAACAAGCCAAATTGAATTAATTGTTGAGTATTTTGTTGCCAACCCGAATCGCGACATACCACACGCTGAAGTTGTCAAATGGTTGTACTCAGAATACAAAGAAAGAACTGGAAAAACTTTTGCTGACCCGGACCGTGGGATAAGAAGTCTATCTCAAAAAGGATTTCTTGTTAAGGTAAAGAAAGGTGTTTATAGATACGATCCTGATTTTGTTGTGAACAGGGAATTAGAGGATTTTACAGAAGAACAAAGGAAACAAATTTTTGAAAGAGATGGTCATAAGTGTGTGATATGCGGTAAAGGAATTAAAGACGGGATAGAATTACAGGCGGACCATATAAAACCAAAAGATTTGGGAGGAACGGCAACTATCGAGAATGGCCAAACACTCTGCGCCAAGCATAACTTTCGCAAGAGAAATTTAGGACAAACCGAAACTGGCAAAAAAATGTTTATCCGCTTATATGAACTTTCTAGAAGTAATGGCGATACTGATACAATGCAGTTCTGTCATGAGATTCTTGAAGTGTTTGAAAAGAATGATGTTAATGGCCATGTTGAATGGAAAAAATAAATATTGTGGATAACTAAAAAACGCTTGACAATTTCTGGGGGGGGGTAGACTCCTTTAGGAGAAAAAAATTATGAAAAATTCACACAAGTTAGTTTTAGCGTTAGTGTTGTCACTCGGGATTGCAATTGCATGCAAGGATATGAACCCCGAGATAAGCGGTGGTGTCGGCACACCGCCGACGTCACCGAAACCGACAGAGCAAGGAGGGCCGCCTGTGCCTGACCAAATACTTGTACCAGAGCAAGAAGGTGCTGTGTATGGAATCCCGTCTGGTACCCCATTTTTTGTTGATAATATGTGGGATGATATGGGAAATATTGATGCCATTATACAACAAATGAAAATTAATCTGTTCCACATATCGAAATCGTTTGGGATTGGGTTGGCGGAACTTAACGACTATCTCGAAGCCGAGCGCGCACGCCTTATCGACAACATCACAAGGAAAAATAACAACCTTGGGTTTGTAAGTGTACAACACCTTGAAAACGACGCAGTTGCACGGTTCTTGTTGCACTTTGGTATTGACCCGACTTCTGTGTGGTGGATGGAGGACCACCAACGCGGTTTTGTAAACAAAAAGTTCGCACGAAACGGCGTTCCCGTCAGCCCTATGGATGTCGTACCCGACGATGATTGGAATCATGATGACTGGAATAGTTATGTGCCGCAATTGTCTGGACAGGAGCAACAACGTATTGATTCGATGTCACGCCAAGAACTTATCCAAGCCACGCAGGAAATGGGTACTTGCAGTTGGCATTATGCACTTTCACGTCGGTTGGACGAACTTGATGCCATGTCGGCAAGAGTGGAGGGCCGTGACCCAATTGACATGCCCGAACCGCTTGAACCCGCATGGCCAGAACATGAAACACATAATGGCGG
>WQSK01000013.1 GCA_009787915.1 Bacillota bacterium | reverse complement strand
ACCCCGATATCAATGTTACAACAAGAACTGTGAGAGTCCGCAACCCAAACCTCTGTTGCCCCGCCAGAAAGTGCCGCCTCACACGCACCGACAGTATACCAACTTACGATACGGCGAAACTCCTCGTATTGTGCACCACTGCTTCGGCTGACCTCATCCCAATGGTTGACGCCAGGCATCCCTTCAAAATCGACGCAGAGATATATTTTCATATAACAAGTATATGCGACCGCAAAATATACAGCAACAAATTTATCAAGATTTCTGTGCAGGTTTTTCGGTTTTCGCCGCTTTTGGTTTTGATTGGGCAGCACGACGGGCAGCCAGTGCCTCTTTGTCGTGCGGTTGGTTAAGAAACGTTGTGGTTTCACGGTTCCAGTCAACTTTAACAACACCGCAAGGTCCGTTTCGGTGTTTTGCAACAATTATTTGGGCTTCTGACAAAGCCGATTGGTCGGTTTCTTCTTCACTGTGCTCTGGTGGTTTGTCCATGTGGATGAACAAAACGATATCCGCATCTTGCTCTATGGCTCCCGACTCCCTGAGGTCATGGAGTGCGGGCTTGTTGTCACCGCCTTGTTTGTTTCGCGACTCGACATTCCGGTTTAACTGGGATAAAAGCAAAACTGGGATATCCAACTCTTTTGCCAAGACTTTCATTGCACGCGAGTTTGCTGCGACTTCGACCTGACGGTTTTCGCGCTTTACCGACCCGCCCGTCATAAGACCCAAATAATCCACCATTACAAAATCAAGACCCGTATCACGTTTAAGGCGCATACATTTTCTTTTGATTTCAATAGGTGTGATTTCACTGTTGTCATCAATGTGGATGTTGTACATCTCGAGCCAATCATTTGCCTGCCACATACGTTTCCATTCGTCGTTGTTTAACTCTCCCCTACCTGCACGATATGCGGAAACACCTGCGAGGCTCGAGAGTGCCCTTGTAACCAAACTTTGTTTCGACATCTCTAAACTAAAGACCGCACACTTTTTGCCTCTTTGGGCCGCGTTCATAATCATGTTTAAACCCAAAGATGTTTTACCAACACCTGGGCGGGCGGCAAGAATCACCAACTCTCCCCCATGCAAACCGTTTGTCATGTTATCGAGTCCGTTAAAGCCTGTTTCAATTCCATATATAATGGTTGGGTCTTTGCGGATTGCGTCAAGGCGGTTCATAACCGCAGGCAACTCGTCAGACAGTTTTGTAAGTTCTTTTTGTTCCTCTTGGCGAGAGATATCAAAAATCAATTTCTCGGCGGTGGATAGTGTTACTTGCTCGTCATCACTGGCGTAACTATTGTTTACGATTTCCGTACCTGCGGTGTTGAGTTTCCTTAAAATACTGTTTTTCTTAACAATATCAAAATAGTGTCTAAAGTTTGAAACAGATGGAACCATGTCGTTGATAACGCTTAGGTATTCAATACCGCCAATGGAGTTCAACTTTTTTGTTGATGACAAATGTTCTGTGACCGTAACAAAGTCAAGAGTTTTATCTTTTTTTTCAAGCAACTCTTGCATAGCATTAAAGATTATCTGGTGAACTGGGCTGTAAAAATCCGCTTTGTTCAGGCGGTCAAAGCCCTCCCCACACCCGACGTAATCAAGCATCAGACATCCCAATACCGATTGTTCGGCTTGCAAACTGTGTGGCAATGTTTTCGTGTTGTTTTCCATATGTTTATATGCTATCATATATTATGACGAATATCAAGGAGCAATTAGAAAAGGCACTCGGGCACACGATTACCGAGAGCAACATAGCGGGCGTGGACTATCAATGTAACGCCGCATTTGCGATTGCGAAAAAAGAAGGGGCAAAACCGTCGGATGTTGCCACAAAAATCATCGCGAAAGTCAAACCAAATTTACGCCCGTGTTTTTCCACTCACCCAAGTGGTTTTATAAACATCAATGTGTTGGATAAAGACCTTAGTGAACTCACAGAGTTTGTTTTAAAAACAAACAAGTTGCCACTCTCGACCCAAAAGCCACGTACGATATTTTTTGACTATGGTGGCGCGAACGTTGCGAAAGAACTCCACGCGGGTCATATTAGACCGCCTATTATTGGTGAAGCCCTAAAACGTACGTTTACCGCTTTTGGTCACAAAACATTTGCTGACCCACACCTTGGGGATTGGGGGCTTCAGATTGGATTGATATTTGGCGAGTTGGAACTTAAATATAAAGAACCGTCCAAATTCCCGAAACTAACAATCGAGATGTTAAACGTTTTGTACCCTCAAGCCAGCAAGCGAAAATCCGAGGACAAAAAGTTTCATGCCCGTGCCGAGGAGTTGACATTAAAACTCCAAAGAAGTGAAGAACCTTGGTTTACAAAATGGAAAGAAATAATGGATGTGTCTGTGCCAAGGATTAAAGAAAACTATGATGCCCTTGGGTGCACGTTTGATACTTTTGAGGGCGAGTACAAAGCCCAACAATTTATCCCAAAAATCATTGCGGACTTTCAAAAGAAAAAGGTTGTTCAGGAGAGCGATGGTTGTATTATCATGGATGTCAAAACCGATTCGGACACACGCCCTATGCCTCCAATTATTATATCAAAAAGCAATGGGGGGGATTTGTACTCTACAACCGATATAGGAACAATCTTTTATCGCCAAAAAGAAAACAACCCTGACGAGCATGTGTATATAACGGACTTTCGCCAAGATTTGCACTTCGAGCAAGTTTTTCGTGCGGTAAAAAAAGGCGGTCTTGTAAAACCCGAGGTTGTTTTCACACACATTGGACATGGGACTATGTTGGGGAAAGACGGTAAGCCATTTAAAACACGTTCTGGTGATACGGTTAAATTGGAGGATGTTATAAATCTTGTGACCGATGCGGCACACAAAAAAATGCAAAACCCGTGTTTGGTTTCAGCAAAAACAATTGGTATTGCCGCACTTAAGTTTGCGGATTTGTCGAACTCGGTAAGAAAAGATTATGTTTTTGACCTTGATAGGTTTACATCTTTTGAGGGAAAAACGGGACCGTACCTTTTGTACACGATTGCGCGTATTAATTCGATACTTTCAAAAACCGAAAAAGAAATACAAACAAATAATACAAAGAGTCCGCTACTCCGCGACATCAAAGTCGCTGTCATGAGATTGGGTGACAGTTTTGATGTGGCGACAAGGGTTTATTCCCTTAACGGTGTTATTGATGCGACGTATAACTTGGCGTCAAAGTTCAATATTTTGTATGCGAACGAAACAATCCAAAACAACGCCGAGAGCATCAGGGTGGCACGCTTAACCCGTACTGCGTTGTGTTTTGCACTTGATATTTTGGCTATAGACACCGTTGAAAAAATGTGAGGCACATATGAAAGAGATTACATTCATAACAGGCAATCAGGGCAAGGCAAAATATGCCACCAAGTTGTTGGGCGTTCCTGTTGTTCATCAAAAGGTGGACTTGCCCGAGATACAGTCACTGGATTTAAAAGAGATTGTTGAAAAGAAACTTTTGTCCGCGTACGAAATAATTAAAAAGCCCGTAATCGTGGAAGATGTGTCTTTGGAGTTTGAAGAACTTGGGAAACTCCCAGGGCCATTTATTAGATTTTTTGTTGACGAGATGCCACTTGGAAACATTTGCAAACTTGTCAGGAAAAATCGTAGTGCAACGGCGAGGTGCATTATTGGCTTTACCAATGGGAAAGAAATAAAATTTTTCGAGGGACATATAAACGGCAAGATTGCGAAAAAACCGCTTGGCACGAACGGGTTTGGCTGGGACAAGATTTTTATTCCTGACGGCTTTGGCGGGAAAACAAGTGCGGAACTTTGCGACGAGGAATACGGCAAAGTGACCCTTATAATAAAAAGGTTTGATTTATTAAAAAACGTGCTGGACAAGTATTGATTTCCGAATAATTTCGTTTTATAACACATAACAGAGGTTATATGAATAAATTGTTGGTCTTACTTATAGGCAAACCCCACTGTGGGAAAAGCACGCTTGCGGGCGGGCTTGTTTCTCATTATTCCAAAAAACATAAGGTCAATATTTTATCGGCAAAAACTATGCTTGATTCGATGGACAAGGAATCCGCCCTTAGGAAGGAAATCGAGATGTTCAGAACAAGTGGGCAACTTATCCCCGATGACATTGTAGAAGAAATGTTGGAAAACGCGAGCAAAAAAATCAGCGGAGATATTGTTTTGCTCGACGGGGTTTTGCGCTCGGTCAAAACCGCAAAGTTGTTCGACGGCAGAGGTCCAAACCCGCTCGGCGCACAGGTGCATCTTGATATATCAGACAATCTAAGTATCGAAAGGTCGATTGCCCGAGGGAGGATTGATGATGCCTTTATGCTTAAACGACTTGTCGAGTACGAGGAGTATACACTCCCTGCAATACGTTATATCAGACTTGACAAGAACATCAAGACACATGACATTTCCGTAACACACACATCGACCGAGGAAGAAACACTTTTTAAAACCACAAATTTTTTATCAACCGAATTTGGGATTTAAAAATCAAGTGTAAAATCTTCGGTTGTTATGCGCTCGCCCGCTTCTTGGAGGGCTTTTTTCTTTGCTTTCCGCTCCTCGTCTTTTTCAACGATTCTGTCAAAGAATTTTTCTACTTTGTTTCTGTGCGACGGGCCTGTATCATGTGTTGGTCTTAGAGCACCGATATTGTTGATTGCCCTTTCCATATCTTCTTCCGTCATTTGACCCGAAGCAACACGGGGTTCCAACTTTTCGCGAAGTTCCGCCTTAAAAATTTTGCGCTCTGCTTCAATTGCTTCGTTGCTTTTGATTTCTTTGTTTCCCAAAACATAGTCAGGACTATCCAACTTACCACCTTTAACAAACGGTATGGTGGAACCTTTTGCAGTTTTAATAACGTCAGGTCTTTGTGCCCTTGCAAATTGGTCATATACGGGTTGATGTGGTTCTTTATCAAAAATGGTGCCTTCTTTTAGGTTTTTATTGTTTACTTCGGCGGCCTGCATGGCACTTGCAACACGGACCAAGATGTCTTGGGCTTTTGGGCTAGAAAATTCGTCACTGCCAAGCGCCTCGATTTCGCCAAGAACATCCAACGGAATCACGTCTAGGATTTTATCCATATTCGGACCGACTTTTTTGAACACCTCACGGTCTATTTCAAAGTTTTTCAACTCACCCAAGTCTTTATTACGTATTGAGCCTACAACTGCGCCCCCCGCTTTCCCAATTGTTTCGGTTACTTTTGAACGGAGCGCACGTTTCATCCTTGCGGCATCCACAATATTTCTAATGGCGACCACTGTTTTTCTTTCGGTGTGTGTTCTGCCAACAAAACCTTCGTTCGCCGCATCGTCGATACCGAGGGCCGTCGCACGACTTGCGTCCTCTTGCACGATGTCTTCATGCGCGGTGACATGTGCCATATGGGCCGCCGCAAAATCCGTTGGGTCAAACATACCACCGCTGGTGATGGCGGCTACCGCATTCTCACGGAATTCTTTTGTTGCATTACCGACCACGTTTTCAATATCTTTGAGTTCAGCCGAATAATCACTAAGTGCGCGAATCGAGTTAGGGGCGAACGGGTCCATGGTTCCCGCCATTAAAGCATCGTTTTGACGCGCAAACTCGGTTTTCGCAAAAAGTTTCGAGATAAGGATTTCTTTACCTGCTTTTTCGTGTTCTTCAGTAGCAACAATGTGGGAAACCGCCAAGTCACCAATTGCCTGTTCTTTGGCCCTTTGGTTTTCGACCTCTAGGTAATGTTGCATTGTCGAAACACCTGCGGCGGCAAGATGGTCAAGCAACGCCTGTTCGCTGTATGGTTCTTTTCGCTCTGCCGCACTAAGGATTGTTTCAAGGTCCCTTGTGTCATGACCCGCCTCCGCCAAAAGTTGCAAATATTTTGTTTTGACTTCACGGTTTTTTGCATCTGGGTCAATAAGGAAAGTTGCCAGAATTTGCGCCTTGTCTTGTTGTTTACTTACGATGCACTGGGCATGACCTCCTTGGCTAGTGCCCTTAAAGTTGTTATACAAATTGTTTTCGATTCCTGTTTTCCCAGCCAAAAGTTTTTCACAACCTGCAATGTTTTCCGCGGCTTGGGATTCCTCCCCCATACCCAAGTTGTTCTTATAATGACTATCGGCATATTCGGCCGCAAGTTTCCCAACCCTGAACTTAAGCGAAAGTTTCTCGTCATCTTTCGCACCGACAAGTGCAAATTCCTGAACCATCGCCAATGCTGCACTTATACCAAACTCTGTGTCGAACTTTTTTTTCATTTCCTTTTCTGCATTGGTAAGTGCGCGGGTCACAGGTCTTGGGGGGTAAACATCATGGTTTGCGGTATCTGGGTCCACGTTTAACTCGTCCATATTTGGGGTTAGGTCCTCTGGGGTCAACAAATCCGCATCTGTCACCTCGGTTGGACCACGACCTGCACCTGCAAACGCACGGCCTCTGGCTACACCGCCAAAAGTTTCTTCATGAGAACGAATCTCTCCCAACGGCGGAATGTTCGTTTCGGTACCAGTTGCATTCTCAATGTTTCTTCTCTCCTGCTCTGCCTCTATTTCTTTGAACACAGCAAAAGCGTTTTTCAAAAGCCTTTGCGAGTTACCCGTATCCATGAACTTACCCGCTTGGGTCATGAATTTTTCAAACATTTCTTTATAACCGCGGAAACCTGGGTTGATACTCCCCGAGCCTTTGCCTCCTGCCTTCTTTTCGGCTTTTTTTGCGCGCTTGTCGGCGGCCTTTTCCGCTTTTGCTTGCGTTTCTTGGTACGCTTTTTGATTTTTTTGAATTGCAGACAAACTGGCCATTTGTTGAAGTCCTGGGTTCACGGAATGAACCGCGTTACCCGTGACATAGTTGTGTTGCATTTTCGCATGGTCAAGTTTTAATTCTTTGCCACCCGTTTTGATTTTGATTTTTTCAATCGTTTCTATGCTGAGTGACAAACCAAGCGGGTCCATAAGATATTCCAAAAGTTTTGCGTTGGCGGACGCCATACGTTTGTTGTTCAAAACACTGTCTAATTTTTGGAACCTGGCATATGACCGACCCCTCGCACCTCCGTCAAAGTCGGCTGGGAGTCCATCAAACAAAGCACTGACCGAACCACCAAAAGCCTCCTCATCAAGAATCCTTTCAATGTCGGCTTTTTGGTCCTCGCTGAGGTCTTTGACTTTGCTTATCCCTGCGATGATGTCTTCTTTGATTTGTTTGCGCTCCGCTAATTGGGAAGCAAGTTCCCTCTCCATGCCTGCGCGAACACCTGGTCTAGTAAAGGCAGGGCTCGTTTCGGTTCTTCCTGTATCTTCGTTAAAATCAAGGCGTTCATCTTTAATAACTTCACGTGCAGCACGATAGTACAACTCGCGAAACGCATCCCAAAATTCTGGGGTGTCAATTGCGAGCATATACACGTTGTTAAAGTCCCTGGTTTTTATTTCTTCATCCAAACCGTCGAACATTCTAAGCATAGGACTCTTTGCCCTTGCGGCGGCACTTACGGATTCCAAAATATTTACAATATCAAGGTTCTCATGAATATCGTTCAGTCCGTCAATGATATCGGACATGGCTTCAAGGTCGTTTACAAATTCGGTGTGCCCATTACCATGGGTCGTGGTCGCCAAATACATGGCCTCGGGGTATTCCGATTTGGCCCTGGCCTGTGCCTTGATTTTTTCCGCAGCCCCCAGTGCTGCCACCTCTGGACTAAGACCGCTTATCGAATCGTCTAATTCTTCAAGTCTTTTCGCAATTTCCTCTGGGGTCGATGTCAAATTAAGTGCCATGGTTCACTCCTTTTTTGTGCACAAGTATATCACAAAATCAGGCAAAACGCAAGCGATTACACACTATCCAAATGCACTATTTGAAATTACAACTTTTAAGACAAGTGGCTAAAACGACTGCGCCAGATTGTTACTTGGTGTTCCTCGCGCATACGTGCAACTGCGTTCCTTTCCCATGTTTCATATGCGTTTCTTGTTATGCGTTGGATGATTGCGTCAAAGAATGTCATGTTACCGTAACTGGTTCGTGTAGAGTGCAAATAGTGTTCAAGGTTTGCCGCGTTGTTTAAAAATATTCGGTCATTTGTAAAAATAAAGTCCGAGATGTTACGTGTGTACATAACAATGTGTACACCAAAATCTGTCCAAACCAAATCGGATACTTGGCCACGACTGTCGCCTTCGCGGTTGAACAATTCGCGGGAAGCCGCGGTGAACTCTGGGACCATTTGTGACATTGTGTCTTGTTCGTTGCTAAACTCCGATTGGTCGGTTCGACGGTCGATACCTATTACGTATTCAAACTCGGGGTTTTGCATACCTGGGTCAGAACCAAAACGATAAATCAAATCACGGAATGTATTTTGGCGGGCTTGCAGGGATTTGCCTGGGATGTTGATTAGGCGATTGACTTCGGCCATGACATCGTGCGCAGACATCATAGGTCCGTCAGGCATACCTGTTTCTGTGTTTATCGGTTGAACCAAAAGACCGTTTCTAACGCCTTCAATTGCGTTGTCGCGGGTTGTGGTGTCTGCGTTTGCAGAAAAGTCCGCGTTGATTTGACGGAGGCGTGCATTGTCCTCGTCACTGAAAGACAAAAGGATGTGGCTCACGGTAAAGAACTCGTCCGCGATATCTCTTGGAACCCAGTGTACGTTCCCGAGTCCGCCAAGTAGGGCTTGGCGCATAGATTCGCGTGTTGATATTCCCATGTCATACAAGCGTTTCGCGTTCCAAATTTGTTCGCGGAACATTGTTGTTGCATCACGGACAAGGCGGTCAACGTAATCTTGGGTTGAAACAACACAAGAGATATGCGACCCGTCACAGTTCTCGCCAGACTGGTGGTGGATACAGTTTCCTTGCATAACCGCGGTGAAAGCCTCGAAATTATTATATCGTAAATCATTGATTGCATTAAAGTCGTTCCCGTTTGTCACACCAAGTTCAAATGCGGTTTGTAATCTTAGAACAACGATATCCATTAGGGCACGCTCGTACACACGCTCAATCTCACGGATGATTACCCAGTTGTCTTGGGTGTATCTTCCGCGGAAAGTGAGCCCGCGTTCGTTGTTCCTTAAAATCCTAACAAGGCGAGCAAATGCCCTGTCGGTTACTGTACGCTCTTGCGGATTGTCACCGCGAGGTGTTCTTATATGTGCAAAAAATTGTGTGTGCTCTGGGTCGTGTGCGAAAGAAAATTGGTTGTCCTGTTCGGGGCGGAAACGCTCTGTCGCCAAAACAAATGCGCCTGCACCTGCTGGTCTATAGATATACTTATCAAATGGTTGGAAAACAACACCTGGTTCAACTGTTGGGTCGGGCTCGCCTGGGATTTCTTCGGCTACGATACCCATTTGCTCGCGCACCTCGTTTTCAAACTGGCGCATTGACCTTTCAATAAAGTCGTGTGCTATCCAACGCGCGCGGTTGCGTTCGCGCTCTGTTGGTTCGCCGAACATGTCGCGTGAAAGCATGTATGCAAACTCGCGGTCAATAAGTTGTTCCAAGGTTCTGTCGTAGGCTTCTGCCATGGTCATGCCCTGTTGCATGAACTGGTGACCAAAAGCATTGAACCCGTGAACAAGGTCGCGCATACGGATGTATCTTGCGTTTACCCCTGTGCCCACACGTGCGACAGGACGGTTTTGATAATATCCAACGTCCTGCGAAAAGAGTGCGCAACCAAACAGGGCTACGCTCGCGAACAAAGTCGCACACAGTACACAGGCAAACTTCTTGAAACGATTCATACCTAACACACTTTAATATATTGCCAAATCAATTGCAAGTATTAACAACGAATTTAATCTGATTATTAAGTAGGAGGTACAGGAGGAGTCGTGGCAGGTGGGCGACCACCTCCCAAATCAACTGGGCATCTGCACCTTGGCGGTGTTCCCTCTGGCGCACCAGGTTCTACACCCCAGCAAGCCTCGTCATTTGGAATACCTGAACCTGGTCCATCTCGTTGAGCGGGGTTAGAGCAATCAGCACACCCACAGTTTAGAGGCGGGGATGTAAATTCTTCGGGCAATCCATACATTATGGCAAGTATTATGACAAATATAAAAATCGTGGCAATGGATTTTATCAAACGTTGTTTTGCTGCATTTCGACTCCCCTCGTCTTTGGCCGTACCAAATTGTATGCCGACCATAATCGCGTAGAATATCCCGCCAATTAAAAGGAACGGCAACATTAACTCTACAAAGACCAACCTAAGTTGCCCAGCAAAGGGTTCATTTCTTACCCTTTGTGCAAAAGAAGGGGGTCGGGGTTCTTGAGTACGCTCTTGAACCTCGTTCCCCATGACATCGGTGCGCACAACAAGACCGCAACACGGGTCGAGCGTTGTACCAATAACAACCCCACTGTCGTGAGAACCCAAAGCACCAAACATTTGCGGTCCGCGAGGTGGTTCCATAACATTTGGGTCAAGGGCAACACTTGATGCGTTGAAACCCAATATTGCCGAGGAAGCAGTTGCCCGCGCAAACGGCGAGTCTATGTACGGGGACCAACTCATCCCCACTGTTGTTGACGGCGGGCGGATTGGCTCGCCGTAATCGCCCAGTGGTTCGGTCACCTGCGGGTTAAAGTTATCGGGGATGTGTTGGAACCTGTTTGCAGGTAGTGTATCCAAACACGGGTTCGATTGGGTCGTAAACATGTTGTTTGCCCGAGCCAAGTTTGCGGGGTTTTCTATGGACTCTGGTGGGGTCAGCAACGCAAAATACCTAAGCGGATTAACCGCCGTGCCAGGGTTGCCTTGGCTTGGCATCAGGAACATGTTGGCGCGCAAGAACGGCAAAGCCCGAATAGGTCCTGGGACAAGTTGCCAAGAGTGTCTTAGGTGTGCGTGTGAAAGCCTTGGGCAAACCAGTGGGTTGTTTACTTTTTGTGCATCACCCCTTACTGCGGAAAGCAGGTCTGCGGCACCCAAAACGTCCAAGTTCGGAACTTCTGGGATTGGAATCAGTGGTTCATCTGGGTTTGGGTCATGCGCCCATGCGTCACGGTCGAGAGCACGGTTGATTACCGCAGGTGGTGCGTCGTGCATAATCATAAAGCGCAAATGACGCTCGGTTGAATAGTTGTATCCGTGGAAAACTTGGGCTTGGTTTATCATGTCGCCAAGGATATATTCCCTTATTAGATACTCTACAGGGTCATAACCTGGGGGGAATGGGCGTTCAATCGGCGGTGCGACTTTGTCAACGACATCTGGAGGAACCTCGGGTATATCGGGGATTGGAACAACAGAACCGAAAAGAGCACTAAGCGCGTTAATAGTAGTCACAACAGCAGTAAGAGCAAACCGAACAATTTGGACTGGAAGTGTGAGAATATCTACAATGAGATTCAAGAAGGTGGCATAGGCCTCGACAGCGGTTCGGACAGCGGCTGGGATTTCTGCGATAATGTCTTCGAGTGTTAGCCCGCCTGGGAATGTTACTGGTCCGCGTCGTTGCCCTGCCCCTGGGTCCAACATACCGCCGCCTACAAAACCTATGTGGTCGCCACGGCTGACACGCCACATACCTGTTTCAACCAGTTCGTCAACAAGTTTCTGCACCTGACCTCTTTGGTACGTCACGCGATAAGGTATAAGTTGTGTGAAAGGCAGATATTCCTCGAATGCCTCGCCTATGAGTTCGGCAGGTATCATCATTTCAAGGGTTTCGGCCGCCTCAGCAACCGTTTGGGCGATTTCTGTGGCGGTGCTTATACCACCCATAAGACTTAAGAGAGGCGCAAACGCGGGCATGTTTTCTAACATTGACTCAAGTATGTCATCAATACCAGACATGAAACTTGCAACGATACCGCCCAGTACATCGTCAACAAATGGCGACCAAGTCGGATTAAATATTGTCGTCGGCAACCAATATTCAAGGTTTCCAATATTTGGTTGCAACATTGGCCCTGTGGTCCATGGGACGTCTTGGATAAATGCACTGGCACCTGGGATATTGCCCGAAAACAATGTGCCGTTTTTTATGACACCAGGGTGATTACTTACACCTTCACAACCATCGCAAAAAACCTGTGGGGTGGTCATTCCTGGCAGCGGTGGAACCATAGGGGGGAAACCCAAAACTGACGTTGGTGGAAGAATCGGTAAAACGTATGGAGGCAAGTAGATGGGCGGCGGAAAAGGAAGCATTGGGCGGAAATAAATAAGCCCTGGCACTGGCTCTGGGAAATCGACCCCGAACGGAATAAATGAACTTATCCTTGCACCTAGACATCCACCAGGACCAACAGGAGTACGAGGAATCCTACGGTCAATCTCAAATGGCCATTCAATTGAGATTGGTACTGGACTCACGGTCGGAACAACAGAAGGATAGACTGGGGGAATGTGATAATACTGAAGAATAGTCACAAGTTCAACAGCAAATCTAGGCGTCTGGAAAGTGTTATAGGCATTGATAGTTTCAAGACAGCGAACACGAAGCGACCCAAACAATCCACCATAGAAACTGTACGTAACATATGGAAGTCCCGTATCACGCGGTTCGTGGCGGAGGATTACATAGGCTTCGGTGAATGGGCAATCGGTTTCAATGTTTCCCGCGGCAACAACCGTACCATCGGCAATTGCAACAGCGCGTGCCGAAGTATGTCTGTTTGGCCAATCCGCATGAACTGGGGTCAGTGCTTGCCTTGCCATGTCCAGACCGACCATATCTAGTGGTAATACTGCTTCGTTAAATGGGCGTCTGTTACGTACCGCGCGCGACCTTGTACCTGGTGTCAAGGCACGGTCATCGCCTGTCAAAACCGCCGAGCCAAGTCCGCCGTACAAAATCGTTCCTGCGGTTATACTGTACAGCATTCGGCTTGATGTCACACTTATCGGGTCACGGGCACCGCCAAGTCTTAGGGCTTCTGTTTTAATCCGAAGATTTGGACCCGTGTAACGCAGGGGAAAGTAAGGAGGAGCCATAAGGCTCTGAAGATTTGTTACAGCAAGACCTTCGCCCTGCCCCACGTTTATTTCAAGACCAAAAAAATCTTCACCCAAACCCTCGAACGCCGAGAGTAGGGCCTTTGACCCAAGTGGGTTTGGCCGCCCAACGCTTGGTCCAACGTCGGTACCTGGTACTGCGGGAACAAAAGAGAACCTTGATGCCGCATGCGGATAGGTCGAACTGACCGCAGGGTTATACGCATCGTTAAAAAGCACACGTTCCTCATTCGCCCTTATTATAGTCGGGGTGTTGATACGCCTCCAACCATATACCGCCGTGAGTTCGCGCGCAAACATTACGTTGTGACCTGGGGATTGGGGCTTTGTGTGGAAAAGCGGAATTTGTGTTTCAGCCAAAAGGTTTCGCACAAAATTCGGATGGGTAGGGTCGGCAATATCATAGCCTCCAGGCCCCATTATCATGCCTGGCATTTGAACAGGGTTTCTAAAATTACTTGGCATACCACCAAGGGGGTTACCCAAGGGTCGGTCTTGACCTAGGCCGCCGCCGCCAGGGGGACTCCAACCGCCGCCGCCAGTTTGGCCGCCGCCGCCTCCTCCACCGCCGCCGCCGATAGTTCCGCCGCCTTCATCCCCAGGAGGAATAGTGGGTCTTGTTGTAATAAGGTGCATACCAATCAGCAAACTGGTTATTGTTACAAAAACCATTACGGTAGCCACCGCGGTGATTAAACGCTTTTTGGCGGCGATTCTTAGATTTTGGTCTTTTGCCAAAAGAAACTGTACGCCTACCCAGACTGCCCAGAAAACGGCTGCCAGCAATATAAATGGGAAAATATAGGTAAGAACAAAGTTGCCAAGTTCGTTGGCAAAACCAAGCGGTGGTTGTGGCGGTTCTATTTGTTCAACTTCCACTTATTTCTCCTTTGTATGTCCCCTAAGTATGTGCAACAATTATAAACGATATTTGTGAATGTTGTCCAATAGTTTTGCACAATATAGAAATATGTTAAGAACGTTATTATGTGGAATGCTGGCAACTACGATGGCTGCCGCCGTGGCGATTGCGTCACCGATTCATTGGGGACTTGGGATAAACGAGCCCAACACTCTGCCTACCCCGCCGCCAGGTTCGGTAGAGTTGTTGGAAAAACACAACGGTTTATTCGTAATGCCGACAGAGGAAAAGCGTGCCGTCTTTACATTTGACCTTGGATACGAGGCGGGCTATACGGGTGAAGTCCTTGATTTGTTGAAACAACACGATATAAAAGCAATCTTCTTTTTATGCGGGCATTATCTTAATGAAGTTGACCTTGTGAACCGCATGATTGACGAGGGGCACACAATCGGCAACCACACCGACAAGCACAAAGACCCAACGAAACTCTCCGCCGAGGGTGTAACAAAAGATATCATGACCTTTCAAAACGACTTTACGCAAAAATTCCCAAATGCAAAAGCACCGACTTTTTACAGACCACCTATGGGTCATATTGATGAAAAGACACTTGAGATTGCAAACAAAAATGGTTTGCGCACAATGATGTGGTCTACCGCAATCAAAGATTGGGATAAAACAAAACCGCTTGATGTTGAAAAATCTCTTGCTACCATGAAAAGCCGTATGCACCCAGGTGCCGTAATGTTGTTTCATATCGCAAACAGTGGCATGCCAAAGTTGTTAGAGCAACTTATCCCTGCGCTTAAAGAAGATGGGTTTACGTTCTGCCTCGAGGGGATTTAACAAAGTATTTAATCTTTACCATGAGGTATTATATATGATAATATAAGCACGTGGAAACAAAAGAAACATTCGACGTAATTGTAATAGGCGCAGGCCATGCAGGTATCGAGGCCACACACGCCGCGGCAAAGATTGGCAAGCGTGTTCTTTTAACAACGGTTGATATAAAATCTATTGGGCACCTCCCATGCAACCCAAGTATCGGTGCCGTTGGGAAAAGCCACCTTGTTTACGAAATCGATGCGCTGGGTGGGCTTATGGGAATTATAGCGGATAGGGCTTGTATTCAAATGAGGTTACTTAACAAAAAAAATGGGCCTGCGGTTCAGGCGATTCGCGCACAGGTCGACCGTCACGAGTATCAAAAAATTGCGCACGGAATTTTGTCTAAAACAAAAAACCTGACTATTCGGGTTGGAGAAGTTGTTTCTGTCACATCCTCAGGAACCAAAGACAAAAAAGTCACGGGTGTGACCTTTGCCGACGGAACAACCGTCTTGGCAAACTCCGTTGTTGTCGCAAGTGGGGTTTATTTGAACTCTGTAATACGTATCGGTTCGGAAGCCAAAAAAAGCGGACCCTCGGGCTTTGCGAGTGCGACCCAATTGACCGATTCGTTGGTTAAACTTGGTGTTGATATCCAGAGATTTAGTACGTGTACGCCCGCACGCGTTTGTGCAAACAGTATTGATTACACAAAAACAACCCCCCATCCTGCTGACACCGAAGATTGTTTTTCACAGATTACGACCGAACCAATCAGAAATCTTGTTCCTTGTTATTTGACCTATACAAATGAAGAAACACATAAAATCATTCGCGATAGTTTAAAAAAATCTGGGAACCCAAAAGATGATGATATGGCAAGTCCGCGATACTGCCCTTCTATAGAAGATAAAGTGTTACGGTATGCATCTGCCCTTCGACACCAAATTTTTTTGGAACCAGAGGGGCTTGACACCACCGACGTCTATGTTCAAGGAATTTTTACTTTTTTGTCATCAAGCGTCCAAGACAAATTTATCCGCACAATCCCTGGTCTTGAAAATAGCAAAATTACAAATTATGGTTATGGAATCGAATACGACTGTATCGACAGCACACAATTGTTGCCGACCCTCGAACACAAAAAAGTTCGGGGTCTTTTCTTTGCTGGTCAAATCAACGGCACAAGCGGTTACGAAGAAGCCGCCGCCCAAGGTCTTGTCGCGGGTATTAACTCTACGGGGGTGGCAAAAAAAGGTTTTGTCCTCTCCCGCATGGAGAGTTACATAGGTGTTTTGATTGACGACCTTGTGACCCTTGGAACAAAAGAGCCGTATCGCATGTTTACCAGTCGTGCGGAAAACCGATTGTTCTTGCGAAAAGACAATGCTGACTCGCGCCTTACACCATTGGGTCGGGAGGTCGGACTTGTTTGCGATAAACGATGGAAGTTGTTTAATAAAAAAATGTCTTTGCTTGAAAAATACAAATCGGGTGACCAAAGTGTGCCTGACGATATAAAAGAAATCGTGGCGATTGAGTCCATGTATGCGGGCTATTTAACGCGCGAGAAAAACCGCATGAATAATATCCGCCTGCATGAACAAACAACAATCCCAACGGATTTGAATTACGATAATATAAAGGGACTTAGGTGCGAGGCACAAACAAAGTTGGCAACGGTACGTCCATATAATCTTTTGCAAGCACAAAAAATCAGCGGAGTCACCCCCGCTGATATCAATATTCTCCTTGTGCATCTTAGAACAATTTGTGACTAGTAATTGTAACTGCTTTTGCCCTTTTTCTTTTTGCGCTTAGCGATGATAAACCCAATTATCAAAACCAACAAAAGTACAACCGCAATAATTATCCAAAGCATCATTCCCAAACCTTCGCCGTCGGGTCTTGGGTCAGGGAGCGGTTGGTCACCCGTATCCTCGCCAGGCGGAGTTCGGTCAATCTCTATTTCGTAATCTAACAAGAATTGTTCCAGCGCACGTCTTGCCCTCCAAACCTCATACACATTGTTGTGTCCAAGGTTTTGGTGTGCAAACACGATTTCCGCAGCGCGTGTTGATTCAAGTTTTGCTTCAAGCGCAACCACAAGACTTAGGTCAGTCATCGTTGGGATATGACGTGTGATATCGTGCAGCAAAACTTCGAGTTCGTTCAACTGACCATGCAGAGCACCCATTGGCAATGGTACCATAATCGTTTCGTTTAGTACGCTGCTGGTAACAGGGATAATGATTGTTATATTTTCAAATACAACAAAAGAGTTAAGCGAGGCAACAATATTGTTTGTTGTTGTTGACGGGACGCTCATAGCATTTGCGTGTGCAATGCGGGCTGAAGCAAGTTGTGCTTCAAGAGCCGCACGTGTGTCTACCCTCGCCTCGTCTGTCACAAGGCTTGACCACGGACGCAGATAATCTTCCATAATTTCAATAACAGTTAGGAGGTGTACTTGGGCAGCAAATCGGACTTCGTAGTTCGGGGTTTGGATAAATTCACCTGTATCTGGACAAACCGAGCCGAATCCATTGTTTGACAAGAAACTACTTGCACGTTGTATATACTCGACAAGTATGTCACGGGCATGCACGGTTTCGTCAAGAATTCCTTGGCCCTCGTTGCGAAGTGCGGCAACTATTGTACGCGTTTCTGGTAAACCGTCTGTGCCTAACAAAATTTCGTTCATCGCATCAACAAGGTCTTGAATCTGGGCAAGGTAATAACTTAAATCTGTCCTCGAGTTCGGCAAGCCATGCCCGTCGTGCGGGATAATCCCTTGGTCAGGTTCAGGGCCAGAGGCTGCTATTACAAGTGCGCGCAACTGCTCATCAAAGTTAAGTGCTTCACCTGACAACATCGGTTGCGGCGACGGGTGTAAACCAAGCAAAACAGTAACAGTTGCGTGCAAGTCGCGGAGTGTCGTCAACCCTAGTGTTGTGTTATTAAGTTCGGCTTGATATTCAGAAATACGAGATACAAGCAACCTAAGGTTGTTGATTGCGGCGTTGTTTATGCCCTCCTCTATTAAGAGCCCAGTCGCGGGGTCGATACGTTGGATTGTTGCGGCAATTCGGCGGATTCCTATGATGACCTCGCGCGCATCTGCGTTACGTGTGTTAGCCGCAGGGAACAAATTTTGAATTGATTGGGCGTTGCTGGCTGGAAGTTCATAACGCGCAAGCATTTGTTCTCCGCGCAAAATAAGACTTTGCATTTGGGTGTTCAACTCGGCATTCGGGATGTGATAGGTACGGGCAATTCTTACTGTGTCGTAAAGACCTTGCAATACAGGTGCACGATTACCGCCCGAACCGCCGCGAACCCAACGTGTGTCAAGAGGCGTATGCTCAGGAAGGTCCGCAGGAAGGGTTACCCCAGCCCATGCTTCCGTAGCGGTCGTCCGCATATCCGTTGATATAAGGCGTGTCAAACTTGTTGTAATATTTATCTCGGCACCCACAAGTTGGTCTATCGTTACTATGCTGCGATTCATGTGGCTTGTCATGTTTAGATATGTATCCGCGGCGTTTGTCCCGCGGTCATTGAACCTATATGCCATTTCGCGAACTTTGTCTATACGTCCTCCATAGACTCCGCCACCATAGTTCACATTGATACCATAGCGAATTCCAATAGCAAGGCGTGATGTCGGCCACCTGTTTGCTCCCGAGCCCGACAGCAATGCGTCTGGCCACCTGTGCAGAGGATTGTTGAAAAGACCAACTGGGAGATTTTGTGCTGGTATCGCGACAGGTCTTGTGAATCTTTCTTCGGCTTCACGGATTTGGTACATCAAGATGCCTGTATTGCGACCTGGCGTAACCACAACATTTGTGTGCCTTCCTGTAACAGCAAGCGCATCACGTGCCGCATTAAAGATAACCGCGTGCCCGACAGGCTGACCTTGGTGTGTGGTGTGCTCGTGCTCTAAAACACGGCGCATACGCTGATAGTACGTATTCACTGTTCGGATTGTCGCAGGAACACGCCTTATGTTGCTTTCCCACGCAGGCATAGTTTCACTTATCAAAAGATTTGCTGTGCGCATAATACCGCTCCATGGGTGCATTCCGCCGACCCTTCCGAGTTCGGTAATAAAGTTGTTTACCTCAAGTGAAGTCACCGCATTGTTACCGCTTCGTCTGTTATATAGACCAAGTGCATGATAGTAAACGTTATTAAACGAACGAGTTACAATACCACCTCCGCTAGTCGTTCTTGGGAAAGCGTTACGGAGTGCCTCGAATTGCGCGTGCGAGAGATTTTGATGCCCAGGGTGTGCGATACCCATTGCTTCGTTCCATAGGGCACGCCCCGCATCCCCCGCAGGCCAACCTCCTTGTGTGTGAAGATTTCCGCGGATTGTTTCATCAAGGTCGCGGAGTATAACAACAAGTTCGCTAAGTGAACGATACGGAGGCGGAACTTCGGTTGTAAAGTCATGACCGTCAAGTAGGTATCGTGCGTCATCAAGCCACTGTAAAACATCGGTAACCGACGTATTGTGTAC
>WQSK01000012.1 GCA_009787915.1 Bacillota bacterium | reverse complement strand
TACGCGGAGTCCTTAAAATCCCATCACCAATGATTGCGTTCAAGACGGTTTGGAAGCCAATCGGTGACACGGCAATAGCCTGACCAAACGCGATACGTGCAAGGTCGACGTTTCGCACATATTGTTTTGGCAAAAGCAAACCACTTGGCTCTGCAAACGAATCAATGCCAACTTTTCTGCCGATACCAAAGCGTTCGAGGTAATAATAAAAACGCTCTACCCCCAACCGAAGCCCAAGGTCCATAAACACGGCGTTACAACTTTGCGCCACACCCTCGGCAAGGGTTTGTGTTCCGTGACCCTTGGCGCGCCAGCAACGAACACGCTCGCCATCAATCACGCGGAAACCTGGGCACGTAAACCTGTCGGCGTCGGAAATCAAACCTTCTTCCAAAGCCATTGCAAGTGTCAAAATTTTGAACGTGGAACCTGGCTCCAAGACATTAATCATCGGCAAGTTTTTGATTCCCGACATAAGCAGTGCGGCGTCGTGACGCGGTTGGTTGTTCATATCAAAAAACGGTGCCGCGGCGGAAGCAACAACTGCGCCTGTTTGCACGTTCATGACAAGTGCCGATACCGACTTTGCCCCATGGTCAACAAGTGCGCGCCCGATAACGTCTTGAACCATTGCTTGGACGCCCGAGTGGATGTTTAGGTGCATATCTTTTCCAGGTACTGGAGGCACGATAAATTGTTGCCCGTTTGGAATTGGACGACCGCGGATGTCAGAAGCCACGGCTACGCGCCCGTCGATACCGCGCAAAAATTGGTCGTAAAAAGCCTCGATTCCCTCTTGCCCACGGTTGTCGATACTTACCATGCCAAGGACTTGCCCGCCGACGTGACCCAATGGATAATCGCGCCTATATGTTGGACTTATAAGAATACCTGGCTCGCGGTTGCGCACAATGTTCATTGCAACATCTTTTTCGACCTGCATTTTTATAAGGTGTTCGGATGCCGACCTGTTGGTTGCGCGACTTCGCAAAAAATCAAAAGGCAAACCCAAGTTGTCGCTTAAGATTTGTGCCACCCTATCGGGGTTGTCAACCGCCACGGGTCGGACAAAGATGCTGTACGTCAAAACACTTTGTGCCATCAAAACGCCGTTAGAATCAAAAATGTTTCCGCGCCTAGCCATTGTCGGCAGGTCACGATACCATTGCTCTGCCGCCAAAATTCTTAGCGACGATGCCGTAAAAAGTTGGACATAGATTAACCTCCCCGATATTACGGCGAGGACACAACAACAAACAGCACAAAAACATTTTAGGCGACGTTTTTGGCTTGTCATAGTAAAGCGCATGGAAATGTATATGTTTGTGATTACTGGCGATTGAACACATAGTTTGAAAATTTGAACTTTGTTATTTCATCATCTTCACTATCGACGTAAAAAATGTTTTGCCACATAGAGCCATTATGAATTTGGATTATGTTTTCATCTTCGCAATAGATTTTGAATTCAACACTTATGTTAAAAGTTGGATTAAAACCAAAATCCGCATCCCAACGACCTGATTCGCTGTTCCACCAATATAAAGTACCTGTTTGGTTCCCAAGCAAATCCACCGTGAAAATAATCCGATATTGCTGACCAGTTCCGTCCACGCCTACCCATGTGCCGACAAAGTCCTGTATCTCCCACACAGTCGGTTCTTGGGTTGTTTGGGTTTCACCCCTATCTGGTCCTGGGTTTTGTTCAGGCTCGGGCTCGAACACAGGGTTCCTTGGAACCTCGGTTATAACCTCGTCCCTTTCACTATCTGTTTCGTAATCATTCGCGCTTGCATTTGCGCTCCGACCGCAGGCCGAAAGAATCAAAACCACTGGCAACAAAAAAACTAAAACACCTGTGAGGCGCAGAAATTTCCCCATAATTTCCTCCTATGTTAGGTCCACCGAAAATGAACTTTTCTGTTATAACAACGACAAACACCAATGTCAATATTAAAGTAAGAAAATTTCTTACTGTCGGGTATTTTCTTACACCGCAACTTATCATAAATCTAATGTTTGCGAAGATGCTTAGGGAGTTAAGAATTGAGAAGGGTCATTCCCAAAGCGAATTGGCAAATGCACTAAATGCAACCAAACAAAACATAAGCGATTGGGAAAACGAAAAATGCGAAACAAGTTTTGAAATGTTAATCAAAATCGCAAATCTGTTTAACGTGACCGTTGGACAACTTTTAGGAAGCGAAGAATATTGAAATCGTATAATTTTGTTTAATAATATTTACACTACCATTAATTATGGGGGTAAAAATGACAAAATTTGTTTTTAGAAAAACCGCGCTTGTGATGTCGATTTTGTTCGTAGGCATGGGAATTATGATGATTAACGGCGGCTGGGGCATGACACCAATAGCCACAAACTCTGATTATGCCGAGCCAACATTTTGGTGGCACGAAGGCATACGCGCAGAGGTATTTGGTGACAAAGTCGAAAACCCAGAGTGGGATGAACAAAACCCGCATGCCACCCCACGCGGTGTTTTAACAATACAAAACGAAGCCGAACTTGGATTGTTTGCGTGGGAAATGATTGTTTCTTCTGGTTATCAATTTGAAAGTTGGGGTCAAGCACTATCATACGAAGGTAACGGACGATTTTTGTGGAACAGATTATTGGTCTATAATTATACACCAGTAGACTTTTCACACTGGACGGTAAAACTTGGTCGTGACATGAACCTGAGTGGCTACGAATGGTTACCAGTTGCCCTTGCCCCGTATATTAACTTTGATGGTGATAACTATGCAATAAGCAATATGCTCATCAACCACAAAAAAGGAATAACAAACCGCGGATTTTCAAATTTGCAAGGAGATTGGCATGCAGGGCTTTTCAGCACAATTGACCGAAGCGTTGTACGAAATCTCAGCCTTGTTACTCCGCGTATCGACTTATACACCAATGGAGGTTCATACTGGGAAGAAACGAATTTGCATATTGGTTCTATTGCAGGAAAAATTTATGGCAGTCGCGTCATAAATGTCACGGTCGAAAATCCTTACATAACATTCAATACATCTCACAACTTTTACTTCACCATGTACGTTGGCGGAATTGTTGGCGCCATGACATCATCGGAACTCCCGAATGATATTGGTTTGACATCAAGCAATATTGTTGGCTCTGAAGTCCGTGGAGGAAACATCAATTGTGATGTAACATACTTTGATGACCGTGAAGGTGCAAGACTAGAATTATACATGGGCGGAATTGCGGGCTCTAGTTTTGAAAGCATCATAGGCAGTTCTTGTGTTCGTGAAACAAACCTTGCTGCAACCACCTATGACTATTCACTGCGTCAAAACAATTTATTCATGGGCGGTATCGCGGGCTATTCATCAATGGAACTTGAAGCCCAAAGCGGAACTTGTATCCTAAACAACAGCGTATTCATGACAACGTTTGAAACTAACGGGAGTTGGCGCAACAAAGCACTTGGAAGCATCGCAGGATTTGTTGTCAATGACTCTGTGGTAAACAATCTTTTTGTGGGACCTATGGCGGATACTATGCCTTTGATAGGCAAACTGTACATCGGGAACATTGGTCAGTACCTAGGCGATTGGGAATATCTTGACAGCGGTTGGGAGTTTGTATACAGGTGGCGCGTGACAAACCCCGAGGCTTCTTTCCAACACGCTATGGAAAACGGCACACCATTCTACTTTGGAAACGACCGAATTGACCAAACAGTCAACGAAAGGCGTTATATCATTTCTCACAACTATGCGTTTACAGACCCAACCGAAGCCCGCAACTATACACGCGACGGGATGACCCTCATAGAATTACTAAACGACACTACCCCGAACGTGGGCGGAAAATGGTGGGCGGTACAGGTCAACCTCATGAGCCCGAACGAATACATAACAGACATAGAATTTGCGTTATCGCGTTATCGTGTTTGGGCATGGAACGAAAATAATGAACCAGCACTTGCAAACTTCCACGGCGAGGACACAACAACAACTCCACCGACCGAGCCTGATACTGGTGATGACAATGATGGTGATGGTGATGCTGATGGTTGCTGTGACGACGAAGAAGAATTTTCTAACCGAACAAATACTGCTGCAAAAATAATTGGAATAACGACTTTGTTTGCCGTGTTGATTGGACTCCTTTATTATCTTATAAAACAAAACAGGAACCAACAAAAACAGTCTTAACGACGTCGGGCAATTGTTTTTTGAACTCTGTGATAACTTCATCAATGTTGCAATGCGCCATTATTAAACTGTCCACACGATTTGTTTTAAAGTACTCCAAAGTTTCCTCCGCGGTTTCGTCCCATTGTTTGGTTATCATCCCAAGGTGAAACCCGCCGACAACGGCATGAACATGGGACACCCCTGTGACGGTTTTTGCATAATCAACCGTGTTGCAAATACCGCGGTGCGCACACCCCGAAATCACAACAAGCCCCTTATCCGTAACGACGGCAACAGATATTTCATCCTCGATTAAATCGCGCTCGTTATTTTCCAGAATTCCGTAATAGCCTTTCTCGAAAGGGTGAACCATGGGTATGTTTGCAAGAAGCCAAACCTTGTCGTTTAAACGCACATTGTTTTCAACAAAGATAAAGTTGTTTTTATCCATGTTTTCAAGTGCAAAAGTTTCGTCCTTTATACCCCAGTGTTTGAACGGAGGCTTGAACCGTTTTTGAAACGCTCGACGATGGACGTAGATATCTTTCTCTCTAAGGTGCGACGCCCCTCCCCCGTGGTCATAATGCCCATGGGTTATGACGGCGTTTTTAACAGAATCCAAATCCACTTTCATCTTCTTGGCATTTTTCAAAAACAAATCGGTTTCACCCATATCGATTAGGAGTTTAAAATCATCGACCTCCAACAAACACGAAAACCCGTGTTCTCTCTCCAATTTGTTTCCACCGCAGCGATTGTCTACCAAGAAAGAAACTTTAACCCTCATAATATTCCTTTATGAACTTGTAAACATCATTTGGGTTATCCAAAATTTTGTCAGCCCACAATTGGGTGTAGGATTGTTCACCCTTGCGCGGCTGGCCGACAACAACGCTTTTCTTTCCAAGCCCGACCCCATACGCCCAATCGGCGTGCGCATCGTTCCCGCACGGGAGCAACAAAATAACAAGGTCACACCAACGAATAGCCTCTTGATTATTCATAATTGCCGCGTACATGTATGCCGCCTTTTCGCTTTTCATATAGTCCGCATAACTTTTATGCTTGTCGGGATCGAACGGCTCTTGCTGTTTTTCGGGCGGACGCTCTGCAATCTTTCGGCAATTGCTGTCGGTAAAATCAAAAACTTTATGACCGTCCTTTTTCAGGCGGTTTGCCATTTCACGAACTTTCTCGCGATTTTTCCACGAGGACGAAATGTAAATCTTCATGTCATGATAATACTAAAAAGCAACAACATTGTCCAACAATTTATCAACATCAAGTTCAGTGTCATCATCATCTGTTGTAACTGGGTTTTGCTCTTGTTCTGACTCTTTGTACATTTCAAGTTCTTTTTCTTTTGCAACCTTAAACATCTCATGTACGGTAAGTCGCATATCTGGCAGTGTGTTCGGAGATAAGTTGACACCCAAATTATATTTTGTACAAATATCATGCGCTATTGCAACATCGTCATCTGTGATTGCAAAGACACCTTCTTTCTCAAATTTGTTCAAAATGCCCGATACAATTCCAACATCATCCCAACATGCCATGTATTCATCTCTTTTAGTTTTCATAATTTTCCTCCCTCTAAAAGCGGGCAAAAAAAATGCGCCGCTTGTGGGCGCCGCTTGTTTTTAGTATACCATGCCTTTTAAATTTCGTCTAGCGATTTTTGGTACAAAAAAGTTATTTCGCAACCTCTTGACTTTTGAATATAATGAGTGTAGGATAGTTTTACTTGGCCGTGCTCTCGTGGTGAAACGGATATCACGTAGGTCTACGGAACCTTTGTTTCAGGTTCGAATCCTGACGAGAGCGCCAAACAAATTGCAAATCGACGACGCAGGCGAATGCCGAGAAGAGTGCCAAAAAAAATATTGGGTATTTACAAATTGGGCATCTTGTGATATATTCACACTATGGAAAAAAGAAACATTAAAAGTATCAGTACGTGCGAAAGTGATATCCAAAAAGTATTTTTTGCGCAAAAGTTGGTTGCCTTGGGTAAAGTAGGAAGGGCGAGGTCATTTTTATTGGACAATAATATTAAATCCAAAGCGCATTTTATTAAAAATGCAGATGGCAAATTAATCCCTTCGAAACCAATGTATCCAGCCGATAGAGAAGCATTCCATTTTGGACTTTCTAAATTGGGATTGCATCCCGAAGATTCATCAGACGTAACATCGTATCTTAAAAGTAGAGAAATGATGAACAAGTATAATGAGTCTCAATGGCTAGACGATGCAGGAGTGATTTTGTGCACGCGCCCTGGTTTTGAGCCAGGTCTTTCAATGAAAGAATATAAAGAACGAAACGGTTTTAGTTTCGAAATTTAAGGCTAAACATCCAAAGTATCGTCCGTTTCAGATTTTGTGACTTTGCCACTTGCCAACATCATACTTTTTTTATATGACCACCCTGACACGAAATTTGTTGCAAAAATCTCGGCACTGTGAACCATTTCCACGACCTCAGAGTATTCTATATCACCATCGATTACGTCGCACTTAAGTGCAATACGAGGCTCACCCTCGTTATCCTTGAAATGTTCCGAAGCAACGACCTCGAACATAAAAAACACATCTCCGTCGTATACTTTTGATTTTGACCCAACTAAGTTTTGCTCCAAAACGATTTTTGCCTGTTTAGGGAGTTCGAAATCTTTTGTACCGTATCCAGCGACACTTTTGTTGCCAGTTTCCGCACGCCTTCTATCACCATAATCCATACAAAAATACTATCATCACATGCGAAAATCTGTCAAGCAAAAAGCCACTTTTCAAATTCGTATCTCGTTTTAAGGGTATCCAGTGGCATATACATGTCAGTAAATCTTGCCCATCGTTCATTCACTTTTTCCACATTTCCCTTGTCAAAGTCCCTTACAATATTCCACATGCGCTCTATTACCCTTGTGCAAAGAAATTGGTCTTGGTAACTGGTCGGAATTTTTCCATCGTAAAAACCATGCACAAATCCCAAGTACAACATTTTTGTTTTATCGGATTTTTCACTTATAACATCAAGTGCCACATTCCCACGGACTTTCCATGAAAAGTAACCAAAAGATGTCCCATCTATATCAATCGCCAAGATATCCCCATTGTTGTACATAAAGTTTGCAGGCTTTATGTCGCCGTGCCCGTAACATAGGCTCTCATCTTGAAAAGAACCAATAGTTCCCTCGACATAATTTATGATTTCGCTGACCTTTATTTGGTCAAGGTGCTTAATCTCTCTCAGACGGCGAACAAGTTCCAATTTACTTTCTTTAAACTTCTGAAAGAACAACTTGTCATCAGGTACTTTTTTAACACTTTTTCCAATGTCACAGCCTATTTTATAGATGTCATCAGTCTTGATATTGCCTAGATTTTCTTTCAACGTTCCGCCAGGTATAAATTCGGTAATTATATAATTTTTGTTGTTAAAAACACCTGTTTTTAAAACTTTTGGCGTTCTAATATCGGAGTCGGTGTATTCCAAGTAAATTTTTTCTATAGCCCGTATATCTGTTCCATCTTCAAAAAATTTCAAAAAGACTTTCTGACCACCCAGCAGACCTGTATAACACTCCGCCCCAGAAACACCTTTTTGTATTAATTCGGCGTCCTGTAATAGTTCCCCTGTATCCAACATACACCTGCCCTAAAACTTATCCGTAAAGCCGTGGAACATTTCGTGGTCGTCTTTGGATTTGATTTCCTCGATAGTGATTTGTTCGGGTTTGTCTTTGATGATGAGGTACACAAGTTTTGTCATAGGCTTGATAAACGACAACAGCACAATCGCCGCGGTGAATTTATAGACCAACCCAAACACCGTGATTTGCCAAACTGGGTTTGGTATTCCGCGCGTAACAAAGTCGGAAATTGGACCTTGGAGCGGCCACAAAATTGGCAAGAACAAAATCGCGGCAAACACGTTGAATAAAAGGTGAACCATTGCTGCCCTTTTTGCGTTGCGGCTTGCCCCGATGCTCGCGATAAGTGTCGTTATGGTCGTCCCCAAATACGACCCGATAATTAGGTACATGATTGCGGTAAAAGGTAACTCTATGTTTATGGCGAGCGTAATAAAAATCGCCGCCGCCGCCGTAGATGACTGTATAATTGCCGTCAACAAAAATCCCAACAAGATAAGTAGCAACGGGAAACTTGTTGCACTTATGGCACTTTCAAAGCCTCTGACCAAATATTGGTTTCCCCTAAAAGCCATGGACATAAGTTCAAGCCCCACAAACACGATTCCAAACGCAATCAACACGTCACAGATTTTTCCAACACGCTGGTTTTTGGTAAGCAACTTTGTAAAGGCACCAACAAATGTCAAAAGCATGAAAAAGTACTTTATCCGAAACGCGGAGAGTGACAACAAGATACTGGAAACCGCCGTGCCGACATTTGCGCCGAAAATTACTGCTACGGATTGCCCAAACAACATCACGCCCGAGTTCACCAACCCAACAATAATAACCGTGGTCGCCGTAGAGGATTGAATAACCGTGGTCGCGGCCGCCCCTACCCCAAAGCCAACAATTCGGTTGTTTCCCATTTTTTGAAAGTACACACTGATTTTTTGGTTACTACCGCTTTGCAGGAGGTTACTGAACTTGATAATACCCACCATGAAAACGCCGATGCCCGTGAGCAACAAAATAACGGCGTAAAAAATTTCCCAACCCATAAGGGGCATTATTGCACATAGTTATTGCATTGACAACAAATTACGTGCTATGATGACTCATGAAACTTGAACTGGTACGTTTTTTGACAAGTGACAACCTCCGCATGGACGGGTTGCTTTTCCAGCCCGCCGAAATTATGGGGGGGGTAAAATCGTAATCCATGTACACGGCACAGCAGATTGTTTTCACGGACAAAGATTTATCGACAACTTCGCCTCAGAGTTCAAAAAACTGGGTTACGCATTTTTGGCTTTTAACAACAGGGGCGCAGGAATTGACTTTGACGTCCGCCGCGAAATAAACGGCAGATACGACAAAGCAATCGTCATCGGTGCAAACAACGAGATTTTCGAGGACTGTTTAATTGATATCGGCGCGGCAATTGATTTTGCAAAGTCAAAAGGTTACTCCGAAATTGTTTTAATGGGACACAGTTACGGTTGTAACAAAATTGTTTACTACGCACTTGAAAAAGGCTTCACTGGCGACCTGATTTTGCTGGCTCCTTGCGACATCCAAGACATAACTAACTGCGCTGGTGATACTTGGAAAGCCAAACGGGTTGGGAACTTTGATTTGTTTAAATACAGAAACGGTGAACTTGTCCCTGCCCTTTCAAAAATCAAAAGTAGCGTCCTGGTTCAAATCGGGTCTGACGACAAACACATATACCAAAACAACACCCAAGATTGCATTAATTATTTAATGCGTGCTTTTAAAAACGCAAAAGTTTCTGGACAAATCATCAAGGGTGCAAGCCATTGCTATAACGGATTTGAAGCGGAACTTGGCAAGAACGTTGCAAATTGGTTGCGCTGACTCAAGTGCAAGTTTTCGGTTGATTCCTAACGAATATAATTTGTGCGAATCTGGGTTTCAACATCGGGCATTTCCACCCCATTTTGTTTTGCAAGGGAAAGACACTTAATCATCCATGCCATGTTGTTTCCCAAAACACGCATAGTCTGTAACCCTTCGAGGTCATTTAAAACGTCCTCGGGTTTGCTCCCGTGAACAAGGTTCCAATACTGGCTTGTCACGATTGGCATTTGGACGATAGAAAAATATTTGTTGAACTGGTCAAACGTACCAGTTCCCCCCGACCTCCGTGCCGAAGAAATCCCTGCACCAGGTTTTCCGCGAAAATCTTTGCCATGCGCAATAAACAACCTGTCCATAAACGACTTCATTCCACTGCTCATAGCCGCATAATGCACGGGCGAGCCAAAAACTACGCCACTTGCCGCCTTGATTTTCAAGGCAGTTTTGTTCACAATATCGTCAAAGACACACTTTCCCAACCCCTGACGGCACTTCATACACCCCGTGCACGATGTAACGGTTTTGCCGACATGCACAATCTCGGTTTCCACACCGCTTTTGTTAAGGGCACGCTCGACCTCGCAAAGCCCCGTATACGTACACCCTTTTTCGTTCGGACTGCCGTTCACAAGTACAACTTTTGGTTTCTTTTCCATACCAAAATATATTCATAATTCAGGTGTGCGGTCAATGCTTTCAATAGTTTTTGCCCTATACAACCCGTCACGACCAAGACCCTCTCCCACAAGTGTAAAATCCAAATCATCGCCAAATTGTTCGCGAAGTGCTTCTTGGACCCTTTGCATTTGGATATCCGTCATGCTTTTTCCAAGATAAGCCTGCAAGGCGCGAATCCCATCCGCATCTCTGCGCGCAGCACGAACTTCACGGTTTACGGTTCGACCCGCGCGAATAATCTCGCGAGTACTTAGGTTCGCGGAATTGTTAATTCGACCACCGTCACCAAAGCCTCCGTCATGCGACAGCCCATCCATTGTTGAATTACCCCCGCCCATGCCCGATTGAGATGGACCGCCAGACTCTGCTTGCAACATCGCCCCAGGCACCGCTCCAAGTGCCACCACAAAGCCCGCAATGACAATGTCTTTTGGAATACCTTTTATGGTTTCCCAAATTTTTTCCAGTTTTTTCGCAAACTCACCTTCCTTAACAAAGTCGTTTTCTTTCCCAGTATTCATAATTTTCCTCCCTTTCAAAGCGGGCAAAAAAATGCGCCGCTTGTGGGCGCCGCTTGTTTTTAGTATACCACACCTTTTCAATTTCACCAAACGATTTCAAGTGGTAAATGGTCAGAAATATCATTTTTTAGAACCTTGAAACTTTTAACATTGATACCCCGAACAAAGATATAATCAACCGTCGTTCCCTCGTCAGGTCGGGTTGAAACCACTTTGTTTTCCGAAATCAAGTTTGTGAGGTGTTTATTCAGCAACTGGATACTCTCGGACTTTGGAACCAAGTTAAAATCCCCCGCAACAATCACGGGCATATCCTTTTCAAGGTTATCCAAAATGAACTGGCATTGTTTAAGAGTCCTCGCATCACCCATTTGCCCCGCGTTCCAAATTCCGTGTAAGTTTATCAGTTGGACTTTTTGCCCCTCAACTTCAAGAACCACATTCTGAATAGCGCGCCCATGGTCGTCGCGCTTGAAATAGGTCGCGTCCCAAGCCTCGCCACCGTTCCCATTGTAATCGGAGTAATAAAACTGGTTTTTATGCGACAGAATTTTATGCTTTGACAAAATCAAATTGCCCTGCTCGACAAAGCCACCAAAGTCCCTATCAGGCTTACCTTCGCAAACAATTTTTTTGGCACCCCAAAGTGGCGCAAACGCGACGTACGGATATTTTTTGCTAAGTGCACTCTCAATGTCGTTTTTACTGCGGTATTTTTTTAAAACATTATCGTCGTGGGCAAACAGGGTTTCTTGCAAAACCACAATGTCATAATCGCCCTTGCCTATGAGGTCGATGACACCTTGGGTATTATCCATTTTGATACAGATGTTCAAACACAAAAGTTTCATTTTACCCGCCCTTTGCCAAACGGTCATATATTTCTTGCGGAACTTGGGTTTTGAAACTGCGATTAAGCGCACGGGTTTTTACGCATTTTTCAATGCAAGTCAAACAAACATGGGCGCCTCGACCGTTTTTGGTTCCAATCGACCAAGTGAACTCCCCTGTCTTGTCAGTTTTATCACGCGATATACGAACGAAATAGCGCGAGTCCTCTTTGCGAACCCGACACACGCAACACATCCGCATGCCCTTCGTCTTGGGTTTTGCAGGTTCTTGTGAAATTCCCCCTTTTGCAAAAGGGGTGTCCGCAGGACGGGGGTTTTTCGGATTTTGTGGAGGATTATTGTTGTTCGTCACTGCCCCCACCAAAAGTGTACTCCTCGACAAATGCGGCATCTTCTTCGGCGGCGCGTTCTTCGGACTTGACGTCTATTTTCCAACCCGTGAGTTTCGCGGCAAGCCTAACGTTCATACCGCTTTTTCCAATAGCCAAACTAAGTTTGTCATTTGGAACAATAACGCGCGCGACGTGGTCGACTTCGTTGAGTTCAACACGGATGACAGGCGACGGCGAAATAGCCGCGGCGATAAATTCAAAAGCATCCTCTGACCATGGGATGATGTCGATTTTTTCCCCGCCGATTTCGTTAAGGATATTGTTGATACGGCTTCCTCTGGCCCCAACACATGCCCCAATAGGGTCGATATTTGCAATTTCAGAATGAACCGCGATTTTTGTACGATAACCCGCTTCACGCGCAATGCTCTTAACTTGAACCTCGCCGTTTGCGATTTCTGGGACTTCCAAATCAAACAAAGCACGGATAAAGTTCGGACTTGTACGTGTGACATAGACCTCACCCTTGTTGTCCTCGGACAATTTTGGGATGTAAACTTTGACAAAGTCGCCGACACGGAAGTTTTGACCAGGGATGCTGTTACGGCTGTTAAGAACACCCTCGAGGCTTGAACCTGGGATTTCAAGGTGCGCAATATCGCCGTCGGTGCGTGTGATACGTGCGGTAATGATTTGGTCTTGACGTGCCGCGATTTCCTCGACCGCCGCGCTTCTTGCACGTTCGCGGGTTTTTTGGTTCATGACCTGTTTGATTGCAATTGCCGCAACACGACCAAAGTCCTTCAAATTTTCTTTCTTTTCAATAACGTCGCCGATTTTGTAGGATTTTTTAATTTCCTGAGCCTCGGACAAACGAATCTCTTTGTCCCAATCAAATTCTTTGTCAGGGTCCTCGTCCTCGTCAGCAACGACGGTTACATAAGAATACGCTTGCAACGATTTTTTGTTAAAGTCCAACTCGATACGCGCAGATTTTGCTTCCCCAAAAGTTTTTCGGAAAGCCACAGAAAGCGCCTCCTCCATGTCTTTGATAATTACTTCTTTTTCAACACCGCGTTCAGCAGCCAAGACCTCAAGTGCGTTAAAAAATTCTTTTGATATCATAAAAAAATATCCTCCTTAGTCTTTTTCAAAACAAAAGCGGACATCCCCTGCCCGCCTCTTTTTCAAAAGCATGTGTTGATTATAACCCATTCGTTAGGCCTTGTCAACTAATTTCAGACGGTGTATTTAATTCGTCAGTACCGTCAGCAAGTTCCTTTTTGTGAAAACCCAACTCTTCTTCCATTTTTTCTTTGACTTCTTTTGGACTTATGTTGAACTTTTCCGCCAATGTGTTTTTAACATTACTCATCAAATTTTTAAGTTGGTTGGAAAAAGAATTCTCTTCCTTAATCATTTCGCGTTCTGCACTTTTCAATCCGTAATTACCGTTCCCCTTTGAAAACTTTGTATAGGCCTGCACAGCGGTATTTAATTGAGTTTGAAATTCCCGCTTTGCTTCTTCCGACAATTGGGCAAAGTCAAGATAACGTGGGACTTCATCTGCGCTGTTGATTTTTTCCATTTGCTCGTCATGTTCGTTTTGACAGTCCGCCAAGTAACGCGCGTTGTCCTCTTTATCGCGTTCATTGTTGTCAAACTGTGCTACACGGGCCTTTGCGCCTTCAAGTCTTCTTCGAACTTGTTCCATTTGGGTTTCTTTCCATTGTTTGTGCGAAACCAAACCAATGTTGTCACCCTTGCTTTGCGACTTTTCATAAAGCATCGCAACTATCATGTTCGTAACCTTTTCGGAGGAAAAACGCCCCGCACTTTCCAAACCCTGGGAAAGTTTATCGCCCGCATCACCTTCTTTCACACTTTCAATCAAAGTCGTCGCAGTTTCAAGGTCCAAACCAGTTGCCGCGACAACTTCTTGCACCATCATTTTTGTGACTCTTTCCACACGGGAAACTTCTTTTTCGTCTATTTGCATAATTTTTCACCCCTCGAAAAGCGAGCAAAAAAAATGCGCCGCTTGTTTTTAGTATACCACACCTTGATAAATCCACCAAGCGATTTCTGGGTTTTTTCTGGGTTTTTTTCTGGGTTTATTTTGGGTTATTTTTTTCGGGGTTTGTTGCGGGGGTCACGCGCTTGTTAAGTCTATCACAAATAATTCCGATTTGTGTCGTCCGACTGCCACCGATTTTATTTTTTGTGATTTTGTATCCATTCAAGAAGTTGCTCGTACGTCGTTTCACCAGTAGCAACTTCCACACCAAGTTCAACAATTTCATTTTCAGTATGATATAAATCAATTCCATTTAAACTTAAAAAAAGCGTCATGATATGAACACCAATGCGTTTATTTCCATCTACGAAAGCATGGTTTTTGATTAGTGCATATCCAAGCCGCGCACCCTTTTCTTCTTTTGTTGGATACAAATCTTTGCCGTCATAAGTTGCAAAAACACTTTCAAGTGCAGAATCAAGAAGTTTGACATCAAGGACACCGACACTGCCGCCCGACTGTTCGTTAAGCAATTGGTGGATAAGCAACACCATGTCTTTATCAAGTTTTTTCATCGCTTTGCAAGTTCCTTATATGCGTTGATGTTTCTTTTCATTATTAACTCATGCGCCCGCAAAATTTGCTCGCGCTCGACATCCTCTTTGGTCGGTTTTTTTTTGACATCTTTTTTTGTTGACATGACTTTATTATGAACTAATTTAGTCGAGATTGGCAACTATTAATAGTCGTCTTTTTCACCAAGGAGGTAATCGGTACTGCAACCAAAAAATCTTGCGACTATTATAAGTTGGTCGCCTTTTATATCATGTTTATAATTTTCCCAATTTGAAATTGTACCTGAACTAAGTTTTAACGCTTTGCCTAATTCATCCATAGAAAGACCTCTCTCGGTGCGCAATTCTTTTAACCTTTCAGCAAATTTCCTCACAAATCATTATATTTAGAAAGTTAAGTGAAAGTCTTTGACACTTAGTTAGTTAAGTGACATTATACTGTATGGCAAAATACATTATGTGCGCGGACCTCGACCCAAAAGACATAATCCGTGAACTTGTGAAAGATTTAAGGGCGGAAGTCAAAAGCGCGCGGGATTCCCTGTCTTTGGCGAAATCCTTGTGCGAGGCGTTGGAAGAAATGGTTATGCGGGAGGATAATTAAAAACCCCCGCCCTACGGGCACCCCCTTTTGTAAAGGGGGCTACGGAGTTCACTTGCCGTACAGACTTGGGTCGGGGGTTTTTAAGATAGATATTCCAACGCCTTTTTCAGGGAAACCAAAAATTGGTCGACCTCGGAAATTGTGTTTGTTTGGGAGAAACTTAGGCGGATGACTTGTTTGGATTTTTGGGGGTTAAGCCCCATGCTGGCAAGAGTTCGATTCACCGCCGCCCCAGATGAACACGCCGAGCCGACCCCGATGATGATGTTGTCTTTTGCGAGGGCATTTAGGACGGTTTGACCAAGGGCTGGCACCGAGATATTGGTTATATAAGGGTTGTTGTTTAGGCCGTTTACTGTGCAGGCGGGTGGCAGGTTTTTTACAAGGTGCGCGTGGAGGTTTGATACGTGGGTGTGGGCTTTTTTGGTGTCGTAGAGTTCCGCCGCCACCGCAAAGCCGATAATCCCAGGGGTGTTTTCGGTGCCAGGTCTGAGGGGTTGGGCCCCCGCCCCCAAAATCATGGGTTTAAGGTTCACACCGTTTTTTAACCACAGTGCCCCGATGCCTTTTGGACCTCCGATTTTGTGCGCCGAGATTGAAACAGAGTCAACCCCCATGTCCGCACAATCAAACGGGGTCTTGCAGAAGGCTTGGGTTGCATCACAATGGATGTGCGCGTTTTTATCTTTTTGGCGGATAGCGGATACAATTGCGCGTGCGTCCTGTATAGTGCCTGTGTCGCTGTTGACAAGTCCAAAAACCACCAAATCGATTTTACAAGACAGGGTTTCCAAAACGCGGAGGTCGGCAAGCCCGTTTGCTTTTAGAGGAACCGTGATTACGTTGTGACCGTTTTCGGATAGGAACTTTATTGGTTGAAAAACAGAAGAATGCTCTCCCGCCAGACACACAATTGCACCCCGTTTCGCCGCTTTGCCGAAGATTATCATGTTGTTGGATTCTGTTGCCCCGCTTGTGAACAGTAAACTCCCAGAACCGTTCGCCGAGAGTCGGTTTAACAAAATCGTCCGCGCATTGTCGATTTTTTGTTTGACAGAAAGACTTTGCGGATACATTGCCGCCGAATTAAAAAAATGTTCCTCCGCCATTTGGGTTACGGCTTTGGTGACCTCGGGGGTTTGAGCCACGGTTGCGGCGTTATCAAAATATATCATGTTTTATTGTACTCTGTGTCGCATATAGTTGTCTATGGGTGGAGTTAAACAAAATAAGATGCTGAAGCAAGTTGTTGGGTTTGTGGCTATTGCGACTGTGGCCGTTGGGTTGGTGATTACGACCTTGTTTTTGTTGTCAGATGATACGTTAAGAAACGCACGGGCGAATTCCGATACCATTAACATGAACATTGTGTTTTGTAATGATGAAAAAAAACTCTCGGTATCCCAAGTTATCAAGTACCGAAACAGAACGGGTGAACCCCTTGGCGAGGTTAAGTTTCATATCTATGCCAATGCCTATATGTATGGGGCGAAAAACCCGCCGATTGACGAGCAAGATATTGGTCAGGCCTTCCCAAATGGAAAAAGTTTTGGCGGAATAACGATACACAACATTAACGTTGCGTTTCCACAGGGGCGCAGTAATCGTACCCCCGAAGTTTCCGCGACCGCCGAAGCAAACACCGAAATCGTTATCGATGGTGTTGATGATACGGTGTTGATTGTTGCTATGCCAAGTGTTTTACAACCAAACCATGTTACCCACATCACGATTAACTATACTGTGCAATTGGCAAATGTGAGGCATCGACTTGGTTGGACCGATACGGTTGTGAACTTGGCGAACTTTTATCCCGTGCCTGTGATTTTTGAAAACGGCGAGTGGCAAACAAATCCATACAGTGCAAATGGTGACCCTTTTCACAACGCGGTTCATAACTTTGATGTGACGATAACAAAGCCGTCGGAACTTATCATGGCGCACAGCGGTTCTGTAATGCGCACAAGTGAAAGAAATGGTTTAAGAACAACACGTTTGGAATCAACCGCGATTAGGGATTTTGCAATGGTTTTGTCGCCGTATTTCCAGTCTGTAGAACGTCGCGTCAGCGGTGTTTTGGTGAGATATTTTTTCCTTGAAGATTACGACCCAAAAGCAAGTTTAGAGATTTCAGTAAAATCTTTGCGCACGTTTTCGGATTTGTTTACGCCTTATCCGTTTAGACAACTTACCGTTGTTCAGACCGACTTTTTGCACGGGGGTATGGAGTACGGTGAATTGGTTTACGTGTCCAAGGACTTTTTGACGGGAGAAAAAACAGACCGCGAGCAACACAACTATGTGATAGTTCACGAGATTGCGCACCAGTGGTGGTATGGACTTGTTGGAAACAATCAAAATGGAAACGCGTGGATTGATGAGGGCTTGGCAGAGTTTAGCACCATGTTGTTTTTCGATATGCATCCACAATTTGGTGTTTGCGCAAACACTATTGTAAGAAACGCACGGGAGAATCTTAGCGCGTTTATGGCATTGGTCAGAGATGTGGGAGGTGACCTTTGCACCAATATGAATCGACCGTTGGGCGGGTTCAATTCGATGTACGAGTACGTGTTTATGACATACGTGCGGGGGTTACTGTTGTTTGCCGATTTGGAAACAATTATTGGGCGCGATAATTTGGTTGGAGCCTTATCCTACTTTGCACGCACGTACAAGTTCCAAATCGCGGGTCAGCAAAACCTTGTGGGTGCCCTAGAGCGTTCAACGAATGTGGCACTAGCATTATTTTTTGAACACTATACAAGGGGTTGGACGGGGCTTTTAAATATTTAACTTGTAATCAGCCTGCGCATTATGTTAGAATTTGTCGCATATGGCTGGCGGGAAAAAGCACTTGTCGAAATATTCTTTGGTTGCGATTTTGGTTGCCATGTTTTATTGGGGTATTTATTCCGCCGTTTTCTTTACAACCAGCGACCCGATTCACCTTGCGATTGGTTACTATGTTGCTACGGCGGTTGCAATTACCGTTTCCTTTATCACCAATAAAAAGTTCACTTTCGGAAACAAAGGAAAAATCAAACGCCAGTATGCAATTTATATAGTCTTTTATGCGCTTGTGTCGTTGGTTATTGCGTACTTTGTTTTTGTTATAAACACGGCGGGGACCCACGGAATGTTGGTTGGATTCTTTGGCCGTGCGATTAGTGTGACTATTGACTTTTTGTTTTTCAAGTTTTACTTGTTTCGCGGAAGCAACAAAAAGACAACCCCGTTTGATTTTGCCAAGGCGTACCCCAACCACGACCCAAAGAAAATAACCGTGGGTTTATTTGTTGATTCTTTTTTCCCATACGTAGACGGCGTCGTTATGGTTGTTGATAACTATGCAAGGCACCTATCCGAATCCGCAAATGTTTACGTTGTTGTCCCAAAACAAAGTAAAAAAAAGTCGTATGATTATAATGCACTCCCCTACAACGTGATTACTTGTGCTTCAAAGCGTGTGCCAATTTTGGGATTGGATTATCCGCGCCCAAATTCAGACGGAGAATTTAACGAGCATGTAAAATCCGTGCCATTTGACTTGGTTCATTTGCACTCGCCGTTCGCTATGGGAAAGTTTGCTTGTAAAATCGCAAAAGAAAAAAACATCCCAATTGTGGCTACTCTCCATAGCCAATACAAGCAGGATTTTCAACGATTTGCGAAGGTTCGCCCGCTGGTTTCATATTTGATGCGCATGATTATGAAAGTCTTTAACCAAAGCGACGCTGTGTTTTCAATGAGTAACGCGTGCCGTCAAGTAATGCTTGATTATGGTTACAAGGGACCGATTCATATTATCCCAAACGCGACAGAACAAAAACCTATCAAGGCAACCTTGGATGATGAAAAATATGGCCTTGAAAAAGACCAGATGGTTTTTATCTATGTTGGTCGTTTGTACAAACAAAAGAATATCGACCTGAGTTTAGACGCGTTGTATCTTTTGAAAAACGAGGGCTCGTTAGGCGATTTTAAATTCCTAATCGTTGGTCAGGGCGAGTACAAAAAACGGTTGGAAAAACGCGTTAAAAGGTTGGGGCTTTGCGACAATGTTGTTTTTACAGGGATGATAAAGGACCGCGCCGAGATTGCCGCCCTGTTCACGCGTGCGGACCTGTTTTTGTTTCCGTCGGCGTATGATTTTTCGTCACTGGTTCAAATCGAGGCGGCTTGCTTTAAGACTCCTACCCTGTTCCTCGAAGACACGGTTACGGCAGGCACGGTCACGAACGATATTAACGGCTTTACGGCGGGAAGGACTCCAGCGGAGTTTGCAGGTCG
>WQSK01000011.1 GCA_009787915.1 Bacillota bacterium | reverse complement strand
CGCGCTTATGGGAATTATGGCGGGCGACGGATTGACATTTATAATTTCTTTTGCAATGTTTGCGGGAACCTTTACCGCGTTTAATTTTGAGAACACAGAAAAAAGCAACCTCAACGTTTTGTTCTCGACACTTCCGACAAACCGAAAGTCAATCATTAACGCACGTTACATCTATATAATGGTTGTGCTTGGATTGTCTTTGCTTGTTGCCATTATCGGTGCGCTGATTATCGAGGTCGCATTTGGAAACACAATCAATGGCGAGTTCCTATTTACGTTTATTTGTTTGTCATTCGCTTTGTATTTGATAAACACAGGTTTCCAAACACCATTCCTCTATGCAAAAGGCTACACCAAGGGAAAAATCTTCTTGTGGATACCAATTATTGTTTTGATGGTAATTTTGAATATCCCTGTGCTTCTTGACTTGTTCAATGTGGATTCGGACTTTAACGTATTCAACATAATGTTCCGAAACACAACAGCCACAAGTATCATTTCCATAGTCGTGGGTATTGTGTCTATTGTTACATCGTACTTTGCGTCACGTTGGATTTACCTGAAAAAAGATTTCTAAAAACACTTTATTCCATGAAACACCTCTTGCAAAAGGGGTGTTTTTCTGTTATATTGGGTGTATGGAAAAATGTATAGGAAATTGTGGTCGTGGCACAGGTCTGAAAAGAGCAGAAATATCCCTCAAAGAATTTACCGAAAAGCCCGACTATCCAAACAAAGCAAAACACATTGCTACGACCGAGCGCACAATAACCGCCATCAAAACTAAAATGTCCGAGTGTTCGGCATCCCGAGGCGTAACTTGTCGCACCATAGAGGACTGAGCCATGAACCTTGAATTTATCCCCGTTCAAACACGTATTGTTTGTCCGCCAAAAGACCCAATTTTTGACATCATTGATAACCTTGATGTGCGCGAGGGCGATATTGTTTTTATTACTTCAAAGATTTTGGCGATTCACCAAGGTCGCTGTGTTCCCGTGGCTGATACCGAGAAACTTGACCTTATCAAAAAGGAAGCCTCGCATTATATTGAACACAAGCACCCAAGCGGTTTCGAGATAAACCTCACAATCACAGATAATATATTGATTGCGGCCGCAGGTATAGACGAGAGTAACGCGGACGACCATTATATTTTGTGGCCCAAAGACCCCGACAAACTTTGTCGTGAGATTCGTGACCGTTTGTGTAAAAAGCACAAAATTAAAAACCTCGGTGTTGTTTCAACCGATAGCCAGACCACGCCACTTAGGTGGGGGGTGACGGGAATCACAACGGGTTTAAGTGGTGTCGTTCCGCTCCGTAACATGGTTGGTGAAAAAGATATCTTTGGTCGCGAATTACATTTTACCAATGTTAATTTGATTGACCCATTGACCCAAATTGCTGTTCTTATAATGGGCGAGGCGAACGAACAAACCCCGATTGTTATTTTGAGGAACTATAAAAACATCCCGTTCGACAAAAACGCGAATATGGACAAGTTCAAAATATCGCCAGAGGATGACATTTGGAGCCCCCTCCTTTGCGCGTTCAAAAAGGCGTAAGTATATGGTTTACCAAGAATACAACCAACATCGCACAAATCATGGAGTCTTTGACGCACATGGTTTTGAAAAACACATCGTTTTAACCCGCGGAGTTTTAAAAGGCGAGAAAAACGTACTTTGCAGGATAAGTTCCGAGTGTTGTCCAGGAACACAATTGCTTTCCGCCGAATGTGATTGTAAAGAGCAAATCCAATACTCGCTTGGGAAAATATCCGAGGTTGACAGAGGTATTTTTATTTACCTCCTTGGGCATGAAGGCAGGGGGCATGGTATCGCCCATAAAATTATGGCACTCGCAAATAAAAACCGTGGCTTTGATACTTTCACGGCAATCGAAGAACTTGGAACCCCTGTGGATATAAGGGATTTTTCTGTTGTAAAAGATATACTGCAACATTTTGAAATTACTTCTATTTGTTGTTTAACAAACAGTCCCGATAAACTTGAAAGTTTAAAAACCCTCGGAATTAACATAGCCTCGACCCAAAACATTCCTGTTACCCCAAATGTTGTTTCAAAGCGACACCTCTTGGCAAAACAAAGCCGCGGTCACAACATAGTGTTCAAAGACGAAGTGGGAAACCCGACAGTATGAAAACCCTTGCATTTGCGTGCTGTGGTCCATGTGCGATTGCGTTGGCATCCGATGTTTTGGAAAAGCCCCACCTGTATTTCAACGGAGATTGTTTTGACACACGCGAAGAATACGACCGACGTCTTACCGCCCTAATGACGGTGAACAAAAGTTTGTTTTCCGACCAAAAAATTTTCATCGCCCCATATGAACCAAAACGATTTGAAACTTGCGAGCAATGTATTGAATATCGCCTTGAACAATGCGCCAGGGCTGCCCGTGAAAACGGCTTTGATTCGTTTACCACAAGCCTAACCGTAAGCCCCCACAAAGATACCACGCTGATAAACCAAATTGGGGCAGAGGTCGCCACGCGTTTTGGTTTGAAATTTGTTGCGCTTGACTTGAAAAAGGGCGGTGGTTTTGGGAACACGGTCAAGGTTTCCAAAGACCTTGGAATTTACAGGCAAAACTATTGCGGGTGCAAGCCCCGTTAAAACATTGACATCGCGGTGTCTATTGTTTTAAATATTTTCTCTGCGCTATTCTCTGTATTTTGTTTTATATTGGTTTTTAAAATCTTTGACGCCCTGATAATCGCGTTTTTCTTTGTTGGGGTCTTTACCAAAGTTCCTTTAATTTTATAGTCAATAAAAGATATCTCGTCCTCATCAACTATTAGGTTGGCGGACGACGTGTCAAGTCGCGCCCCACATTGAAAAACCTTGTAATAGTCCATAAAGAACTTTGCAAACACGCTCGGTGTCATTTGTGATAGGGCATCTATACTCTCTGGTTCAGAAAGACACACCCCTTTGATAAATGGACAAAACGTGAATTTTGTGAGGGTGGTTTCTACCCCCCCCCTAAAATTTGGGGCGGTGGTGAAGCCGATATAAGGCGAACACGACACACCCGCATCCCACATCTTTTGGCCTATGGTAACAAGTTTATCCATTGTTTCGGGGAATACGCCACTTTTGATGTTTTCCTTAACAAAAAGAGAATGAAAATAAAACTCTTTGATAACCATGTTATCATCATGTAGATATGCGAAACCTTCTGCACCAGAACCGAGCCTCTTAAAATCACCCACGCCGATTTGACCAGAGGAGAGCAAAGACTTTAACTCCAACATTTGCAATTTAAGATAATTCAATTTGTTCACTGATTTATTGTAACACATTTATGTTGCAAAAATCAAGTCCAAATGTTATAATTTTTATATGGTTGAACAAAATAAATTAAGAAAAATCAAAGATTTTATTCTCTCCCTCACCCCAATGGGTTTGGCGCGGAACAAGGTCGCAGAGTTAGAAACCGAATTGAACGAAACCTTTGACCGCCTTTGCGAGGCCACAAATGATGACGTTCGGTACTGCGATGGTCATACGACAAGACTCGTGATAGACCAACGCGACTATGACGACGATTGTGGATTATTGCGTGCACCAATTGCCAGTTTTGAAGCCACCGAAATATTTGACACAGAATCAGTAGAGTATGATACTGTGGGCATTGAAAGAAGAGTAGAAGTCGCCACGAACACAAGAACAAACCGTTTTGCCACAAAATGGTCCGAGCGCGAGCGCCGTGATGGCGTGTCATACTCCAGCCCAGATTCATTGCAAATTGTTCGTTTAGAAAACGGTAAAACTACTGGATGGTTGAGAGGAGTATGGGAAACCAAACCAATTGAACTTGTGGCACTTTTGCGAATTATAAAAAACTCTAAATTTATTTTAAATACTATGCACGAAATTGCCAAAGACCTTGATATCGACCTTGGACAAAAGCCACTTGCACAAGACGACATTTCTTGTTAAGATAAAACATGCGGATAATTGTCGGACTTTGTACGAATTGCGCCGAAGTGGTAAGTTCCCGAAAACGGGACTTGTTTCTTGTTTGCGATGCGTGCGGAGAAACCGTCCCCATGACCCAAGCGGCGACCATTTTGTCCGAACTTTGCATGGACCCTGGGCACACCACGACCGTGTTGGATTTGTGCCTTGACTTGGAGCAAGAAAAGGACCAGGAAATCCCGCTGGCAATAATGACGGTTTTAAAAAATCTCCAACCCTCGAACGAGAACATAGCCTACACCCACCTAAGGATGTCGGGGTACGAGTACCATGCCCTGAAAGCCTACCTAGAAAAATTTTCACCGATAAAAGGCATTCGCCCGTTTGCCGAAGATTTGTTGGAAAACACAATTGCCCCGCACAACGCGAGTTTGCTGTCGTACTTTGATGCGTTTATTGAAAACAAGTTGCCCAAGGCAAAGCAAGCAGAGTTTCGCGCAAAACTAACATATGCCAAGTCCGAGTATACAAAAAGGATGAGCACAGGCAACGGCGACGGAATGATGTCGATGTACGCGATTTACATTGTTTGTTCCATTATAAACGTTGTAATGGCGGTTTTCTTTCTTGTTGTAGACCTAAGGTTTATATTCTTCTTGCTGATAGGTATCGCCGTTTTCGCGGTCGAAATGTGTGTTGTGTTTGCCCACAACCGTTTGTACGGAAACCGACTTGGCATGGAAAAGCCCGAATTAATCCTACTGTGTACATTTTTGGCGACCGTTCCGTTTGCAATTGCGGCGGCAATCATAGGGGCACTTATCTAAGTGGATATTAAAATTATTTTTCAGGACCAAAATGTTTTGGTTGTACACAAGCCCCAAGGTATCGAAACCACGGGCGTGGGAAACACCTTGGAAAAACTTGTTGGTGCAAGCGCAGTCCATAGACTCGACACCAACACCGAGGGGCTTGTAATTTTTGCGAAAAACAATGCGTCGAAACTTGGACTGGAAATGGCATTTAAAAACGGTTTAGTCAAAAAAACATACCAGGCTCTAACATTCGGCGCACCAAAGACCTCGCCCATGATGCTGACGGGTTTTTTGTCAAAAGACAGCAACCAAGGCTTTGTCAAAATCACAAAGAGCCCGCACGGGGCAAACGCGCTATCGGTAAAAACCCACGTCCGAACCCTTGAAAAACGGACGACACCTGTACAGCCACCAGCCAAACCAATCGACATATACCTTTTGGAAGTCCAACCCATCACGGGGCGAACCCACCAAATTCGGGCGCACCTTGGAACTATCGGAGTTTCAATTGTCGGCGACGGAAAATACGGGGATTTCAAATTAAATAGGGCGTCGGGGTACAAACGCCAATGCCTTTGCGCGGTCGGTCTTGAATTTGCGTTTGAAAAAGGCGCACACCTTGCCTACCTCAACAAAAAGAAATTCACAACGGAACCCACGTGTTTTTAGTTGACTTTGGTTACTTGTAGATAAGAAACTAAAAACATGGAAATTCAATTTGTGCGTACCAAAAGCGATGACAGCAGGTTCCTTGATATGTGTAAGGTGTTAAATTCTTCGCAAGAACAGGCTTTGCCCACGTGGACGGAACTTGGTAAATCGTCAACCGACAATCTTGACAAGTTCAAAGATGTTGTACTTGGTTTGATTGGGGAAAAGGTTGTTGCCTCGGCAGGTATAAAATATCTGGACGGAATGCCTACTATGGGTCGCGTAATTGTTGACCCAAATTTCAGGGGGCAGGGCATAGGCGAAAAACTTTGCCTCGAAATTGAAAATATTGCCAAAGAAAAGGGCCACAAGAAAACACGGTTAATTGTCGGCGAATATCTAAAGCCAGCACGTGTTATGTATGAAAAACTTGGGTACGTTGAAATCTCTCGAGAACAAACACACGGAGAGAATTTTGATATAACAATGGAAAAAGTTTTGGTTTAATCTGGGTTATTTCCAGGTTATTAGTGGGTTATTTCTGGGTTTTTCTTGGGTTTATTCTGGGTTCTTTTTTTAGCAAGGTTTGGGCTTTTCCCTGACACAAAGTATACCATACCAACTCCCAAATTGTTTGTGCAACCGCCACAGATTTTGTATTGCATTTTTTGTCAGTCTATGCTAGTATTTGTTTATGAAATGTATCTTTTGTGGTTTCCACGACAGTCGCGTTGTCGACAGCCGTCTTAACGAGGGGGGGAGCAGCATCCGCCGCCGTCGCGAGTGCATCGAATGTGGCAAACGCTTTACCAGTTACGAAACGGTCGAGGTCGTACCATTGTTGGTTATCAAACGTGACGGAAGTCGTCAGGCTTTTGATTCACAAAAAATCAAAGCGGGCGTCATTAAAGCGTGTGAAAAGCGCCCTGTTACCGCCGAGCAAATTAATACTCTTGTTTCAAACATTGAAAAGCAACTTATGAATACCCTAGAGCAAGAAATCTATAGCAAAGTCATAGGCGACATGGTAATGAGGGAACTTAAAAACATTGACGAGATTTCCTACGTGCGTTTCGCGGCGGTGTATCGTCAGTTCCAAGATGTTATGTCTTTTATAGAGTTCGTAAAAACAATGTCAAAAAATTAACTAATAAATATTATTTTTTGTTAATGTTTTTTGTGCAATAGTCCTTAAGCCACTGCTTTCTTTCACTGCTTGCCCCAACGTAGTCAGAAAAGGTTGTTGTATTAACAAAATCATTAAAGCATTTATCACGGTCATCTTTTACATCAATAATGTCGAGGTTTAATTCTTTTGCGCGTTTAATTAATTGATTGTTTTTTGCAACAAAACCTTTTGCCAGTGCCTTAAGGGAATCATCATCGCAATAATACGTCCAATCGTCTTTTGTATCGTGTTTGCGCATATTTGCGAATAACTTTGCCGCGTTCATAGTGCTGTCAAATACAACAACAACTTTGATTTGCGCACAATTAAGTTTTGCGGCATCTTCTATAAGAATGTGGCCGCCTTCCGCCACAAGGTTTCCGTATTCCATACTGCTTTTGATATAAGCCAAAAAGAATTCAGCCAAAAATTTTTTTGCACTCTCTGTTCTTTGGGGTTTGCCCTCGCCAACCTCGGGGAGTACAACCTTGAACGCGTCAACTGCGCTGTCCATGTGGATGACGTTGCACCGATGTTTTTTGGCGACCATTCGTGCGAGGGTTGATTTCCCAATCCGACTTGCACCGATTAAAAGTATGCAGTTCATATTATAGTTATAGCACACTCTTTCAAACTTCGACAAGAAAGTAGAAATCATTTGTTTTTGAACGTGCAATATTGTACCCGTGGAAAAGTCCCAAAAACAAAAACTTATCAAAATGGTTTCTTTCAACGGCGCGGTCGTGGCAGTTTTGTTTGCATTTACTTTTGCGAGCATCAACCAACTTATCTCGCCCTTTGCGTTTGCGTTTTTGTTTTCAACGATACTTTTGAATGTAAACAAGTTGCTGATTGGCGGGGCGGCGTTTATTTTTTCCTTGTTCACAAGTTACGGTCAAGATGATGTTATATCTAATATAGTAGTTGTTTCGGTTTATGCTTTTGCGTCTTGGACGATTCCGAAGATTAAACAAAAGTATCGTCACAACAAAAATTGGCAGAAATATAATTGCGAGTATTTGTTAATATTTTTCTTTTTCGCGATATCGAATATCCCAAATATCTATTTTCAAAGCGGGCACCTCCTGACCCTGTATATTGCGTTGACGTCGCTTTGTATAGGTATCATTTTTTTGATGGCGTGTTTGGTTTTTCATAACGCACTTGGTACGCGGTTTAACAAAATCCCGTGGACGCCCGACCAGAAAATTTGCGGAGGGGTGCTTCTTACGATTTTGTCGCTTGGGTTTTTGTGGTTTGACCATGATTATTTTTCTTTTCACAAATTTGCGACGGTTTTAATTATTTTAATCGCACTTTTCATTTCAGGCGGAGGCGCATCATTAATAGCAGCAATTTGCATGGGGTTAGGGGCATCCTTGTTGTCGCTTGATTTGGTTTTTATAGCGACGTATGCGTTGTTGGCACTGAGTGCAGCCGCGTTTAAATGCAAAACAAAATATATGAGCCTCATGGCACTTATGGTCATGGATTTGGTGCTTGGGTTTTATTTTAGGGCGTATTGGGGCTATGGGGTGTTTGATATTTTACCTGTTGTTTTGGCATGTTTGATTGTATTGATTCTGCCTCAGAAATTAGAGCGGTATTTTGATTTTTCAAATACAATTCTGGGCGGACATTTGGTGAGCAAAAACACAATCAACCGAAACCGCCAAGGGGTTTATAGGCAAATCAACAATCTGGGGAACGTCTTTAATGAAATGCAAAACATTTATAAAAACCTGGTGACGGGTTCGGCAACGGTGGAGGATAAGGGGAAACTTATTGCCTCGGGTATAGTTGAAAACCTGTGCGGTCGTTGTCCGAACAAAGCAAATTGCCGAAAAACCCAAGACTGTGCAAAGGACATTGATAAGGCTTTTCAAAAAATTTGCCGTGTTTGTTTGGAAAAAGGGAATATAAACTTTTTGGATATGCCAACCGATATGTCGATGAAGTGCACCCGTTTGAACGACGTTTTGAATTTAACAAATTCTTATGTAGGTCAAATCCAAAAAACTGACGAATCCCGTATGAAAACCGATGCAGGTAAAATTATGATGGCTGGTCTGTTGTCAGGGGTGTCGGCGCTTTGTAAGAGTTTTTCAAAAGAAATTGGCTCTAACGTTGTTTTTGATACCGAGAAAGCAACGAAAATAAAAGATAGACTTTTGGATGTTGGGATTTGCGCATCTGATTGTTTGATAACAAAAAATCAAAGCGGCGAATACACGGTATCGGTTTTAATCCCAAGGGCAGATGCAAGAAACTCTGGGGCGGCTCTTGAACACGTAATAGGTTGTGTTGCGGGACACAAAATGTGCATAGACACGGTTGACGATGCGGACACGGCGGGCTTTGCGATTGTCACGGTTAAAACTTCGCCCAGATACTCTCTTACATTTGGTGTTGCGCAGGCAGCAAAAGACTTTAACCCAACCAACGGGGATAGTTTTTCTTTTTTACGCGTGACAAGTGACAAAACAATGATGGCATTATGTGACGGAATGGGCACGGGAGAGCGCGCCAGACGGGTTTCGGTTCTTGCCATAAGTTTAATCGAAAATTTTTACAAAGCGGGTTTCCCGAACGAGGTCATAATGGATTCGGTGAACCAACTTTTGATTCTGACAGAACAAGAAGGTTTTTCCGCAATTGATGTTGTTGTTTTTTCATTAAAAGACGGGGGAGTGCGATTCATCAAGGTCGGTGGGGTCGAGGGATTTATTAAACGCGCGCGTGATGTCGAGGTTGTAGAATCGGGGAGTCTACCCATGGGTATTGTCGAGGAGATGATTCCCAAAATCACATCTGCACATTTAATGCCCCGCGACATGGTGGTTATTGTCAGTGACGGGGTGACAGATAGTTTCCGTGACAGGGTCGCACTTGCGAACTTTATCAATAATATTGAACACAAGCACCCGCAAAAAATCGCAGATGAAATTATCGCCGAATGTATCCGCCGAACCGACAAGGTCGCGATTGACGATTGCACGGTTGCGATTGCAAGGCTCGATAATTATGTGGACAACTTGGTTTCGCAAAAACACGTGGGGGCATAAGAAATGCAAAAAATGGCAGAAAACCCTTGACATAGACGACGACGACGACGACGACGCATACTTTACTTGTCCAAAAAAATTGTGGATAACTAAGGAGAAAGAGAAATCGTGGAAAAACAAAAAATTGTGAAAATCGGTGCATCAGACAAAATGCTTGAGGCACTTCGTGACCACCCAGAGGTCATGGAACTTGTGAAAACGGCGACGCGTGACAAGGTCATGTCTGCTGGATGGATGACAAAAAAATGGAAAACACAAAGGTACGTCAGAGGTTATAAAACCTTGACAGGTGAGAAAATTAAACCAAAGTTTTCGGCGACTTGTCGCTTGTTTTCATCACAACCCTCTGGTGCAAAGAGTGTAATCAAGGGACTTGGTAAAGGTGGGATAATGAAAGACTTCAATGAAGGCTGGCTTTCAATTCCAAAAACCGAGGAAACGCAACCTTTTATTGATTATTACAAGCAAATCGAGTCTGGGGCATTGAAAGATGGGTTCAAGAGCTATTGCAAAATCGTAGGAACAGTTTTGAAAACGGGAATAGAAATTGGGGCGTCGAGTGGTGCTTCATCCAGTTCGTCGTCCAGTTCGTCGGACACAAGTGGTGGTTCGTCAACTTCTGGTGTAAGTTACAAAAAAGTAAGCATACACAAAAGTACCAGCGGAAGATACTATGACAGCAACAACATGGAATACTATCCACAAGGAAACGGCAAATACAAAAAAGCAAACACAGGTGAAATCTACGAAGCCAAGTAATTGACATATGCAAAATAAGCATATATACTTTGACATATGGAAAAAAACAAAGGTCGTTCCGTGCCGATAAAAAACGAGGCAATGAAACAGGAACTTAAAAGTCGCGTGATTTGCAAAACCTGTGGCAAGGATATTGAATTCACAAAAACCGTGAAGATGCATTCTGATTGTCCGCGCTGTAACACCCCTCTTGATAGGGACTTTAAGGCAGAGCAAAAATCTGCACGCCATATCATCAACTATGATTTCCTAAAAACACTTAGGCGATACTATGTTTTTATTGCACTTGTTTTGGTGTCTGTGGCAATCGCGTTTAACGTGTCGCTTTTCTTCTCGCTTGTGATTCAGGTCGAGGGCTGGTGGATAGCCCTCTGTTCATTACCGCTTGTTGCTATAAGTGTTTGGCTTTCATGCAAATCAATACGGTTTAAAAGCAAGACAAAAATGCTCCGTATATGTTCATGGTGTGTGTTTGTGCTTAATATTGTTGCTATAATATTGATTATCATTACTTCAATTCCGCAAGTAAACTATGCGTTGTATAACGCAATATAAGGACAAGATGGACAATCTGAATTGTATCAACCGATTAATTAACTGCTTTACGGGACTGCCTGGGGTCGGTTATAAAACCGCTGAACGGTACGCCTATAGCATAATCGAATCCGACGACGAATTTGTGCGCGAGTTTTGTGACACCCTTTTGGATGTTAAAAAATCGGTCAAGTTTTGTGAAACCTGTGGGAATTTCTCGGACAAAGAATCATGTAATATTTGTGACAAAAGACCTCACGACACAATCTGTGTTGTAAAGGACCCACGGGATGTTATTGCTATTGAAAAAAGCGGTGTTTTCAAAGGCTCGTATCATGTTTTGCATGGTGTGATTTCGCCTTTGGACAAAAAGGGTCCAGACGATTTGAATTTGAAAAGCCTCATGGTTCGCTTGCGTGAAAACAAAGTTTCCGAAGTCATCATTGCCACAAACCCCGATGTCGAGGGCGAGGCTACGGCGAATTATATTGCAACACTTGTTAAGCCCAGCGGTATTCGGGTGACAAGGTTGGCACGTGGTCTGTCAGCAGGTGCAAATTTGGAATATGCAGACCAAGTCACATTGGCGATGAGTCTTGAAAACAGGGTGGTGATATAATGAGCGACGACAGATTAGAAGATGTTACAAGACTGCAGGCCGACGATTTTGTTGAACGCCTCTTGAAAGGTGACACAGAGATTATGGAAGCGAGTCCATTAGAAAAATACGACAACAAAGACAGTAACGACGAGGACGATGCTCCGCCTGAAATCTATACCCCAGATTTAATACAAGAAGAAACAATTTCCGATGAAAAGCATTTGGATAAATCTGTGAAGGCTGATATAATCATGAATACTGTAGAAGGGAGGAAATCACATGGACAAAGCAACGATTCGCAATTTGAAAGAGATTAAGAACAAACGTGTTTTAATACGCGTTGACCACAACGTGCCTCAAGACAAAGAAGGCAACATCACGGACGACACCCGTATTGTCGGGAGTTTGGATACTATCCGTTTTTGTTTGGACAAAGGGGCAAAGGTTATCTTATGCTCGCACCTTGGGCGACCAAAATCAAAAGATGACAAACAGTTTTCACTTAAACCTGTTGTTGAAAGACTTAAGAAATACCTAGACGGTGTTAAAATTACTTTTGTTAATGACAGTGTCGGCAAAGAAGTTGAAAAAGCCGTTTCAAAGTTGAACGGAGGCGAGATTCTTTATTTGGAAAACATTCGTTTTTACAAAGAAGAAACCGCAAACGACGAGGGTTTTTCAAGGCAACTTGCAAACCTTTGTGATTATTATGTAAACGACGCGTTTGGGGCGGCCCACCGCGCACATTCTTCGACCGAGGGAATCACAAGGTTCGTGCCGTCGGTAGCGGGCTTTTTGATGGAGCGGGAAATCAAAATCCTTGGTGAAGCAATCAAAAAACCAAAGCGTCCTTTGACCGTTATCTTTGGTGGGGCAAAAATCGCGGACAAAGTTGCCGTTATGGACAACGTGTTGAAAATCGCGGATAACATCCTTGTGGGCGGCGGTTGTGTTTACACATTCATAAAAGCCCAAGGTGGCGAAATCGGAAACAGTATCGTGAACAACGATATGCTTGATTACTGTAAAGGTGTTATTGACTTGGCGAAAAAACAAAAGGTGAACCTTGTTCTTGGGGTTGATTGTATCGCGGGTGACAAGTTTGGTGCGGATGCAAACGTACGTACATTTGAAACCGCAAAAATTCGTGCGGGCTGGGAAGGTTTTGACATCGGACCAAAAACGGTGGAACTTTTCAAAAACGTAATTGCAAAAAGCGGAACTATCATTTGGTGTGGACCACTTGGGGTTACAGAAATCGAAAAATTCGCAGGTGGTTCAAAAGCAATTGCCGAGGCTTTGGCGGAATCAAAAGCAATCACAATCGCAGGCGGTGGGGATACCGCGTTCACGGTTGCAAAGTTTGGTCTTGCAGACAAATTGACACACCTATCAACAGGCGGAAGTGCAAGTTTAGAGTTGCTTGAGGGGAAAGTCCTCCCAGGTGTGGCGTCACTTTTGGAAATTGACCAAATTATTTAAAGAGATTATCTAAGGAGATAAAAAATGCGTAAAGTTATTTTTATAGGAAACTGGAAAACATATAAAACCTCGATTTCGGAGGTTGACGAGTGGTGTCGTGGGATTTTGCAGTTTTCCCCAAACTTTAAACAGGAACACGAGTTTGTAATTTGTCCATCATACATTCACCTGCCAGGTGCGGCGGTTGCTGTGCCTACGAACATTATGTTGGGGGCGCAAGGTTGTTCCGCAAACCCACCAGGTCCACACACGGGCGAGATTACCGCGGCGCAATTGGCAACACTTGGTGTGAAATATTGTGTTATCGGCCACGTTGAAAAGCGTGCGATGGGCGAAACGGATGAACAAATCAACAGGGAAATCAAAGCCTGCCAAGCCGCAGGTATTACACCGATTGTGTGCTTTGGCGAAACATTGATTGAATACGACAATGACAAAACGCGTGTTGTTATTGAAAGACAAATGCGTGACTGTCTTTTGGGTGTTAGAAACGTCCAGGACATCATTTTGTGCTATATGCCGATTTGGTCGATTGGAACGGGTTTTTATACGACGGGCGAGTACAGCAACATCATCGCCGACTTTATGAGAAAAACCGCGGCCAAGTTGACGGGCAACCCGATGTCTGCGAACTGTACGATTGTTTTCGGCGGGCAAATCACGCACACCAATGCAAAAGAATACATGGAGTGCCCAGAAATCGACGGCGTTATGTTTGCGATTGCTGCGCTTGACCCAAAAGACTACTCGGAAATTGCACAGACCGAATTTACTACAAAAAAACTTCTCCGTGTTGAACACGATATGCCAAAAGAAAAGAAAGGTCTTTTCGGCAAATAACAGAGATGAGAAACATTCTTGTAAGTGCATGTTTACTTGGGACAAATTGTCGTTGGGACGGTGGTCATAAATTTTCACAACAAGTTGCAGATTTGAAACAAGTTTTTAATTTGATTCCTGTTTGCCCAGAATTTTTGGCGGGAATGCCAACACCTAGGGCGCAAAGCGAGGAAATAAATGGGCGTGTCATTGACAAAGAAGGTAATGACGTTACTGACTTATTTGTATTAGGGTCACAAAAGTGTTTAGAAATTGCAAATAAAAATAATTGTAAAGTTGCAATACTGAAATCGGGTTCACCGTCTTGTGGTGTTGGCGAGGTGTATGACGGAACATTCACAGGAAACAAAATTGCAGGCAGCGGGATAACGGCAAGGCTCCTATTGGAAAATGGTATATCGGTTTACACAGAAAAGGAGATAGGAAAAATCAAATGAAAACCACGGATTGTGTCTTTTGTGATAAATTGCAAAAATCCGCATTTGCTGAAAACAAATTGGCGTACGCAAATTGGTGCGAATTTCCAGTTGGAAAGGGCCATGCACTCATAGCAACAAAGCGTTGTTTTGCAAACTATTTTGATGCAACCGATAAAGAAAAGTCGGCAATTTGGGAATTGGTTGACCAAGCCAAAAAGATTATAGACGCAGAATACAAACCTTGTGCCTATAACATTGGTATAAATTGCGGCGAGGATGCAGGTCAAACCGTCTTTCACGTGCACGTGCATTTGATACCGCGCTATAAAGGAGATATGGCTGACCCGCGCGGCGGTGTGCGCGGCGTCATTCCAGAGAAACAAAATTGGCAAAAATGAAATTTAATGCTTTGATTCCTGAACTATCCGTAACAGACATCAAAAAGAGTCTGGGCTTTTACGTGAGAATTTTGGGTTTTAAGGTCGCCTATGAACGTCCTGAAAACAATTTTGCTTTCTTGGAATTTCAGGATAGCCAAATTATGTTGGACCAATTGAAGAGCCGTGAAAAATCAATCGGTACAAAGCGAACCAGCGACGACGAAAGTTGGAACAGCGGAAACCTTGAACACCCGTTTGGACGCGGTGTGAATTTGAGTATCGGTTGCGATAATGTGGAGGAACTTTATGCTAAAGTTTCAAAAAGCAAACACATTTTTCGCGAACTGGAAACAAAGTCATATCGTCAAGGCAAAAACATTTTGACCAGCAAACAATTTATTGTTGGTGACCCAGATGGATATTTACTGCGTTTCAGTCAATCAATAAGCAAAGAAGATTAACGCCACTTTTTTATTCTGTCGTTTTATAGTTGCTATGCCCACCTTGTTTTCGTAAAAAATCAAACTCGCCCAGCGGAAAAGGACAGTCTATTTGGTAAAGTTCGCCCGCCTTGTTTGCGCGTGTGACTTCTTGCCCCTTGTTATCCAAAATTTTTGTCACGGTAAAACGCTTGTTTTGGTTTTCGCCAGGGGATAAAACTTCCAACTCGTCACCCACGCAAAACACGTTTCGTTGCAGAATTATTTTAAGATTATTATCACACTGCGAAGCAGTACTAGATGCAACGGTACGTTGCCGTGGGGATTTTGGCGGGATGCCCATTGCCACGACGTGCATGCTCTGAATCGGGTTTGCGTCGTTTTGGTGCATCGTGTTTTCGTTTGGGAAAATAAAACCAGTTGTAAAAGGGCGGTGTGCAGTTTTTTCAAGTTCCGCCCCAAAGTCAAAAACCTCGCCGTCAATCGCGCGTCGATACGCGCCCGTGACCGCGGCTACATAGTACTCGGACTTGTTGCGCCCCTCGATTTTGAAACTTTGGACGCCTGCTTTTTTAAGTTCATCAAGGTGTTCAATCAAACACAGGTCGCGACTGTTCATGATGTACGTGCCGTTATCATCTTCTTCGATAGGGAAGTATTCGCCAGGGCGTTTGGCTTCAACCAAAGAATAATTCCAGCGACAACTGCCTGCGCACTCGCCACGGTTGCCGCTTCGGTTAATCATGTAATCGGACAGCATACATCGGCCAGAGTAACTCACACACATTGCGCCGTGAACAAAGACCTCGATTTCGCACTTGCCTTTTAGGTGTTTTGCAATTTCTGTGATTTCGGACAAAGAACACTCCCGCGCCAGGATGATTCTGCTGGCGCCTAGGTTTGCGTACTCCATAGCCGTGTGTTTATTCAAAACATTGGCTTGGGTAGAGATATGGATTTCCAAATTCGTGGATTCTTTTGCGAGCCTAAGTGCGCCCAAATCCGACACAATCACGGCGTCGGCACCGATTTTTTCAAGCCAAACCAAATATTTTTTCAGGTCTTTGAAATCAGTATTTCTTGGAAAAACATTTACCGTGACATAGGCTTTCTTGCCGTGGTGGTGGGCGTAGGCGATGGCATCGGGCAAAAAATCATCGCCCACAACCGATGATGCACGCAACCCAAACCGACTGCCTCCCATATACACCGCGTCGGCACCATATGCAATTGCAAGGCGCAACTTGCTCATGTCACCAGCGGGGCAAAGGAGTTCAACCTTTTGTTTTTTCATAAAGAAAATATAACCTGTTTTGAAAAAATTGACAATATATTAACAAGTCAAACAATGTGGTGCTTTTGGTGCGAGTGGTGGGACTCGAACCCACACTGGAAGGATTTTAAGTCCTCTATCTCTGCCATTGGATTACACTCGCGAATGTAATGGGCGAGTGCAAGATTCTTGTGAAACAAGATTCTTACAACTCGCGAACCGCAACACCACGAGTGTACACCAAAGATGTGAAATAGTCAATTTAGAAATTTTTATTGAACAGTTATTACAATATTGCGCGCAAGCGGTAATTTTGTTATCATACGATATGGAATTGTATATCCCAAACGGCGAATCCCACGAAAAGGCTTTTGGTCGGGTGACACACCTTTGTGTTGCTGCACATCAAGACGATGTCGAGATTATGGCTTATCACGGAATAGCCGAATGCTATGAACAAAAAAACAAGGGCTTCGGGGCAATAGTTGTTTCCGACGGAGGTGGCAGCCCAAGAAACGGCGCGTACAAAAACTATACGGATGCCCAAATGATAGAGGTCCGCAAACAAGAACAAAAAACCGCCGCGGATTTGGGTAAGTATTCTTTGCTTGGGCTATTGATGTTTCCGTCCCGTGAAATTAAGGACAAAACGAATGACAAAGTGGTAAACGAAATTTATAAACTACTGATGCAAACAAGACCCGAGATTGTTTATACCCACAACCTTGCCGACAAGCATGACACACATGTTGCCGTTGCTATGAAAACAATTATGGCAATTAGGAAAATGCCAAAAACGGCTCGTCCCCAAAAATTGTTGGGGTGCGAGGTTTGGCGTGGGCTTGATTGGCTTTGTGACGAGGACAAAGTTGTCTTGGATACGGGAAAGAACCCCGAACTTGGAAAGAAACTTATAGGTGTGTTCGAGAGTCAAAACAACGGTGGCAAACGATATGACCTAGCCACCCATGCGAGGTGGGTTGCAAATGCGACCTTTCACCAAAGTCACAGTGTCGACGAATTTACCCATGCTTCGTATGCGATGGATTTGACCCCGCTTGTAAAAGACGACAAGATTGATATCACCGCTTTTATGGATAGCCATTTGACTAAGTTTGCCGATACGGTTAAAATAAAGTATGAACTATTTTGACAAAGACGCACTTACCTGGGATACCGAGCGCGCGATTAAAAGGGCAAAGGTTATCTCGGAAAAGATTTTTGATACAATAAAAACCAAAAAGGATGGTCGCGTTTTAGAGTGGGGTTGCGGAACAGGTCTTGTTAGTTTCAACCTAAAAGACCAATTCAAAGAAATCGTCCTTATGGATTCGTCGAAAGGCATGATTGATGTCTTGAAAGACAAAATCAAAGTAGCGAATGCAAAAAACATGCAGCCTGTGCATATGGACTTTTTCACCGAGGATTTTGACGGTGCGAAATTCGATGCGATTTATAACTCTATGGCGCTTCATCATGTGGCCGATACCAATGGGGCGGTCAAGAAGTTTTTTGATATGTTAAACCCAGGGGGCAAGATAAGCATAGTCGAACTGGATGCCGAGGACGGGAGTTTCCACGGCGACATTGAAAACTATGAGGGTCTAAACGGTTTTGAACACGATTACTTGAGGGGTGTCTTTGAAAAAGTTGGTTTCAAAAACATCAAGATTGAAACCTTTTATTCGGGTATTCGGCCAGTTCTCGGGCGCGATGTGCTTTACACATTGTTTTGTATTTACGCGGAAAAATAACCCTTGCAAATTTTGGGGTTCTATGTTATAGTTCACCATGATTTTAGAAAATGGTATACTCCACAACGATGACGGCACGCCCTATAAAGACATTTTGTACGGGGAAATCCCAGCAGAACAACTCCACGTAGATTTGATTAATACCGAGTTCTTTCAACGTATGGGCGGGGAAGGGCGCAAGGGTATTTTGCAAAATGGTTTTTCAGCCATAGATTTCCCAGGGTTGAAAAATAATACACGCTTTGGTCACAGTATCGGTGTGTTTCATAAAACAAACCAAATTTTGGAAATACGCAAAAAACGCAACGTCGTTCACCCTGCGTACCAGCGAATTGCGAAAGTCAGTGCCTTGCTTCACGATTTAGGTCACATATTTTTGTCACACGCGGGTGAAGCGATGATTGGTGTTTCCCATGAAGAGTGGACAAAGCGAATCATCGAGGGTGACACAGACGTCAACCGCGTTTTGACAGCACATGGTTTTACCGAAAAAGATATTAAAATGCTGACCAGTAAAACGGGTTTCTTTAAAAGGCTTCTTGATGGTGCGGTTGATAATGACAAGCAAGACTATCTTCCGCGTGATGCGCACTGGGCAGGTAAAAAACTTGGCACGAACTTTGACAGGATAATGCAGTCCTTGATTGTTGCTTTTAACGAAGCAGGCGACCCCGAGATTTGTATTGATAAAAAATACCTATCAGACATCGACCAAATGATGAGCGAACGCCGTTGGATGTACCAAAATGTTTATTTCTCGGACGCACCTATGACCGCCGAATCTGCATTGTTGCCTATGGTCAAAGAATACGTTCCTTTCCTTATTAAAAACGGGTACATAACGGATAATGGGATTGACCCCGTAATGTTAAAGATTCTTTTAAAATCGGGCGATTTAAGTTTGTCAGAATTTGCAAAGTGCGATGAGGGTTTGTGGAATGATACACTTGATGTTTTGTCACAAAAGGATGACAAGTTGCTAAGGTGTATGACCGCGAACCACGGGGAAGATTCGATTAAAAATTACAATGTGTCTTATGTATCAAAAGAGGACGCGGAAGAATTTGATGAGAAAAACGAAAAAAGTTTTGGACTTACAAAACGTGTTGCCTCATACAAAACATACAAAGAGGGCGGAATTCGTGTTGCATATCCCGACGGGAATTTAAGGGAACTCGCAACCGTAACTGCGTTTATGCGCGAGTCCGCCGACACCAAAATTGTTGACACCCGCATTTGTGAAAACCCAGAGATTATGGCAATGGAAAAACTGGCGCGACAGGATGAGGGTTCCGCGCTTGGCAGGTTTCTAAAAGAAGCCGAGCAAACCAGCAATAATATAGACAGGGATTAAACTTTGTGTTACCATAAACCATGGAACTGACAAAGAAACAAATCAACTTCATCATGGGTGCAAAGTTTTGTGTCCTCGCAACAAGTGATAAAAACGGCAATCCACGTGCTTGTGTTGTTTTGCCTGCAGGCGCAAACGGCAACAAGGTTGTTATCGCCGATGTACAAATGGGCAAGACACGCGAGAACATTTTAGCGAACAAAAACGTATTTGTTTCATTTTACGACAATGAAATAAACGGCTGTATCAAATGTGAGGGAACAGCAACGTATGCAAACAAAGGTGAATTATTTGAAACTGTTAAAAACGACCTCGCCGAAGAACTTGCAAAAGACGGACTCGTGGTCAAAGGTGTTGTCGAGGTTACAATATCTTCGGTGTCCGAGCACAAGGAGGGTTGAAAATGCCGCCAGCAAAAAATCTACTCATCATAAGCGGTAGTCCAAGGGCGAACGGATGCTGTGGAAAACTCTCGCATGAAATCGCCAAAATCCTGGGGGGGGGGG
>WQSK01000010.1 GCA_009787915.1 Bacillota bacterium | reverse complement strand
TTACTCACCCGTCCGCCACTAGGTATTGCTACCTCGTTCGACTTGCATGTCTTAAGCACGCCGCCAGCGTTCGTCCTGAGCCAGAATCAAACTCTAAAATTTTTGTTATATAAATGTATTGCTACAAAGATATATGATTTGATTTTTGCCTCAAAACAAAATCACTTTTGTTTCGCGCGTTGAATTGAATATACTGTTTTGTATACAAAAAATTTGACAAGAACAATTATTTTGTTTTTGTACAAATGTGCTTGGTATTAAGTTTTCAAAGAACAATCCCGTGCGCGCGCAATTTATTTTACGCACACAGACCAGTATACTAACATAGTTCTGGAAAAATGTCAAGGGTTTTATCATATGTTTTGTAAGTTTTTTTGGCGCCAGCCACGGTCTGCCCCTTTGTGCAAAGGTAATCCTTTCTTCGCTTGTCCTCACGTTATTTGATGGCTCGCTTTGCGAGCGGTTGCCAAAGGCGTTGCGGAGGCTGAAGAAAGTATCACTTTTGCACACGGGCGAGTGGGTTATTGGATGGGGTTTAAATATGTTGGGTGCGTCTTGTGATAAGGCTCCCGCGCGGAGTGCGGTTTGCTAAGGAATCCGTGCTTGCAGTGGATTGGCAAACCGCACGCGATAAGTGTGCGGGAACATTCCGACCAGTGCGGAGTAAGGAGAGTTTTTTGAGTTGGAGCGCGCACAGGTATATCTACTTGAAAGAGGCAAAGCGTCGAGGACTGTCCGAGCAAGCCTTTTTTTACGGATTTGGCTTTTCTTGTGGGTTGGGACGTGTTGGTTGCTTGCGAGTTCCGCAGACGCAAAGACTGTTTCAAGGAGAGTATACCCGTGACAGCGCTCCGCGCGCAACAAAAAAGTCCGTGGAGACAAACACGAACTTTTTTGATTGCTTATTTTTGATTTGTCTGATTATCAAAAATTATTTTTTTGCAGGGGCTTCTTCTTCTTTAACAACTTTAAGACCGATGCAAAGTGCAGCACCAAGAACAGTAAGAGCGATACCCCAGATAAGTGCAGAACCTGCCACGCTACCATTGCCTTGTTGACCCATGAATGCGACTTGCAAGTTTTGACGTGCTGAGAATGCTTGGAGGTTGATATCAGAACGGAATGCGTCGTTTCTTATTTCAAAAACAACAACTTCAACTTCGTCCGCACCTGTACCAATTGTACGAGTATCTTCTAAAGATTCCAAAGATGTAAGAATGGCTGGTGCTCCCATTCCGAGTCCGTTACGACGAAGTTCACGAAGCATTGCATCACGGCCAAGTTGGATAGCGCGGATTTCATCTTGACGGTCTTCGTTTATACCAGCGATTACGTTAGCACGGCTGTATTCACCTTCAACATCAGCACCAATGTGAGCAGGTGCTCCAGATGGTCTGTAAGCGGCTGCAGCGTCGTTTTGAATCCAAGAAATATTGAAATCGGCAACGGCGTTGATAGCACGGATGCTCTCGGAAGCGTGGCCACGGATAAGTTGTCTCTCGGCATTAACGGATGTTTGCATTCCAACAATGGTAGAGCCAACGATGATGAGGGCTAGACCAACTGCAACAGATGCAATGGCAGACAATGCGATGATTTGTCTTGCAATTTTCATTTTATTTCCTCCTTTATGAAAATGTAACTATAGTTTACCGAGGTGTGAAATTTTTGTCAATAAGTTTTCAGGAATTTTCATTTGATAGGCTAAAGAATCTTGCGTAGTCTGTGCGTGCATCCACCACGTGAAGTATCTCGACAGTAGGGTCGGCGACATCATACAATACCATATTCGGTTTGGAGTATAATATACGTAAGTTTTTGTCGCGCGCTTCAACCGCCCTACCCATGAAGGGGTGGTCTTCAAGCATATATATGTCATGTATTAACATGGACATTTTTTCATGAGCGACCGAAAAGCCAAAGTTTTTCGCAAGATATACTGCGATTGCCTCAATCTCTTCTTGCGCGATATCTGAAAGTTGAATTTTCATTTTTTTCGTTTCTCGACCTCTGCATAAGTAGCCAAAATTGTGCTTATTCTTTGAACGGACTCTTCCAAAGTTACGAACTTTCCTTGTGCGATTTGTTTTTTTCCTTTAGAGGCTTTTTCAAGCATGATGTCCAATGCCTGCTTGTGAGTCATGCCAAGTTCGGCCTCAAGTTTCGAAATTTGGGTTTCTAACTGTGCCTGAGGTTTTGCTTTTGCGGGTGGTTTCTTTTTTTCCATGACTTATATATATCACAAGCAGTACATAAAAGCAATAAAACCCAGTGGTTTAAACAAAAATCAGTTTCCCTAGGCGGGTGGAATATATGTACGATTCCACGGGGAGGTTTGTGGCGCGGGTGACGGCTTTTGCGTACAGGTCGAGTTGGGGTTTATAGAGTTCGACAAGTTTTTGTTCGGGGGCGCGCGTGGTTTTATAGTCAATGATAATTGCGCGGTTTTTTCCAACCGCGAGCAAATCTATAACCCCCTGCACCAGGGTGGGTTCGTTGTTTTGGGTGATTGTGTCGAGGAGAACGACTTCGTGGCGGGTGACAAAATCTGTTCCGAGTTGGTCTTGTAAAAAACGGTTGGTAATTTCGGCGCATTGTTTTGTGGCCTCGTCAAAGTAGTTGGCGGTTTGCATGGCGCGGTGAAACAAGGTGCCGTATTCCGCGCCACCTTTCGCTTGGTCAACCCCAACTCCGTCTAAAAAAACCCCCGCCCTATCGGGCACCCCCTTTGAAAAACCCCCGTCGCAAAGCGACAGTGCGGTGACGGAAACTTTTATTGGGGAAAAACATGGAGTTGTGTCGTAAGAAAAAAGTTTGGCGAAACGAGTTTGGAACTTTTGCACAATAAGCGGGTCGGGTTTTGCGGAGAGAACACTTTGTTGGGCGACGAGAGAAAGAGTTGGGACTTCGTCTGGGGTGATGGCTTCGGGCACAGGCAAAAAGTCCAGATAATTTTTTGCTTGTAAAATATCAAAGTCGGAGGGTTTAAAAACATGGTCTGTGCAAGAACCAGACTTTTGGGTACCGATGATGTAGAGGCGGTCTTTCGCACGCGTTAGGGCGACGTATAGGAGGCGCATTTCCTCGGCAACAGTGTTTTTTTGTAAAACAATATTTGCCGCCAACCGCGATAGGGTCGGTTGTTTTTTCTTGGCACCTGTTGCGGTGGTTTTGTCATCGCCGTACACGCATAGACCCAAATCCCTATCCATCATGATTGATTTGCGCTTGTCTTTGGACGAAAAGGCTCTGCCCGCGTCGTATAGAAAAACAATTGGGAACTCTAGACCCTTTGACCCGTGGATTGTCATGATTCGGACGGCGTCGGAAGCGGCTGCGGTTTGGATTTTCAAATCCAACTTGTCGTTTATCAACATATAGGTGTACTGGGCGACCGTGTCGGCGTAACTTGCGCCGCGGATTTTGTTCAAAAAAGTATAGATGTTTTTTACGCGCACTTCACCGTACGGGGTTGCGAGCAAAGTGTTGATTACACCAAACTCGGACAAAAAAGCCTCGCACATTTGTACGACCGAGTGGGTTTTTGACATCTCGTGGTACTTAGAAACAAAAGAATCAAACTTGGCGAGTTTTTCTGATAATTCGGGGTCAAAAACCCCCGTCTGTCTATCGGCATCCACCCCCTTTGAAAAAACCCCGTCGCTTTGCGACACCCCCTTTTCAAAAGGGGGAATGGGTTCGTGGGTAATTCCCCCTTTCCTAAAGGGGGTGCCCGTTAGGGCGGGGGTTTTTACAAAATGGGTAATTAATTCCTTGGGTGAAAAACCAAATACAAAAGACCGCATTAACAGGGTGCGTGCAAGTTTGTACTCGGGGTCGATTGAGAGCAACAACATGTTGTTTAACAAACAAATTTCATAGAGTTCAGATACGCTGACTTTTTGGTCTGCCGCGGTTTTTATTCCTGCGTTTGAAAGTACACGACACAAGGTGTCAAAACCCGTTCGTTCGCGCGACAATATTGTTATGTCCTCGGGCTTCGCCCCATCGTTAATAAGTTCGCGGATTTTTGTTGCCGTCCATGCTGCCATGTTTTCCGAGGTGCCACCCTCAATGGAAACAACTTCTGGTTCGGGGGTTGGTGAGGTTTGTTTGTCGACCTCGAACATTGAGGTTTTTTCATAATCGATACCTGCGGTAGTTGTGCGCATGATTCGCGAGAACACATTATTTACAAACCGTAAAATCGGGGTGGTCGAGCGAAAATTTTTGTTTAGATAAATAACATTGGTGCTGGAACCCAATCTATCCAAAAAAACCGAGGAACTGGTACCGCGGAAAGCGTAGATACTTTGTTTTATGTCACCGACAACAGATACTGCCCCACCGCCCGATATTAGGTTTAAAATCTTTTCTTGGGCAGGGTTTGTGTCTTGGTACTCGTCAACAAAGATATGTTTGTACTTGGTGCGAACTCTTTCACAAATTTCTGGTACGTATAAAACCTTTTCCGCATAGATTTCCAAATCCCGAAAATCCAAAAAGTTTTGTGACAACTTTTTTTCAGAATACGCGCGGTTATATTCGGTCGTTAAATCCAAAACAAGTTGCACAAGTTTTTTGTCCTCTGTTTGAACCAAAGAATAGTTATCCCGAATCTTTTTAAGGATATCGTTGAGTTGTTCTTTGGCGGTGTAGTATTCGGATTCCTTTGACATTGGTTTAAGTTTTGAAAACGACGAGGTGATATTTTGAATGTCGTCGTGGGTTTTTATGTTGCTAAGTTTCATCGCCCACGTGTGGCAATCAAGGTCGGGTGGGAACACATCCATAAAATGCTTCCCAGAAAAAGAATAATACTCCACCACGGTTTTAATAGCAATCTCGTTTCCCAAAAGGGTTTTTTCCTCTGCCCAATTTTCTGGTTGCCATTCCAAAAATTCTGAGATATCTATAACAAGTTTTTTTAGAACCTCGGAACTCGACATAGTGCAAAACGATTCTATTAACAAAGAAAAACGGTCAGAGTATTTGTCAATCAAAGTATCCAAAACGTTACTTCTATATATAGAAGCATTTACATCGTCCAAAACAGAAAAACTTGGGTTGACCTCGGCCACAGTGAAGTAGGTCTTTACGAGGTCAGAACAAAAACTATGGAACGTGCCAACCGACATTTGGTTTACAAGGGTTGTTTGCTCGGAACCCAAAATTGTTCTTAACTTGTCGCGCATGTCACGAGCGGATTCTTTTGTAAATGTTACAACCAAGATATCCGAGCCCGAAACCCCGCTAGCCAAGAGGGTTGCAATCTTTTGAATCATAACGGTTGTTTTACCAGAGCCTGCAGAAGCCGACACCATAAGCCCCTGCCCCGTTGGAGAGTCAATAACCGCCTGTTGGTCTTTTGTAAATTTTTTCATATGCGACCTCCGCACATACCGCGAACTGGGCAATAACGACAGACATCGCCGTGAATTGGAATAGTGCGAACATCGCCGCTTTTTATTCGGGCAACCGCATCGCCGAGTTTCTTTTGCGCTTCTTCACCAGACTCAGGGGCGACTTTTGTTTTTTGCAACTGTCTAAGATTCAGATAATAACCGCCGACGGGGTTAAAACCATGGTCTTTTAACAACGACATATATAGAGGAACCTGCAAACGAACCGAACCTGCATCCCCGCTTTTGTAATCCACAACGACACAGTCTTTCCCACTTGTGTCAATCCTGTCAATTTTGCCACGGATTTTTATGCCGTCTATTTGCCCTTCTATTGGATATTCAAAATGCGTTGGGACAAAGTTATCCCCCTCTTTTTCTTTATCCATAAACTCGGCTATATCACATGCCAGTTTTTTAATTACACCGATACTAAACTTGGGCAAGTTATGGTTTTTTAATAAATCAGTTATAATTTTATTCGGGTCGCCGCCGTCTTTAATGTATCGCTCGCAAAAATCATGGAGTATCGTTCCTGTCACCATTGGTTCAACGGCGTTCACAGGCCGTTTTTCTAAACATCCCAAAACATTGTTTATAAAATAATAGTGCGGGCATTTTAAAAAGTTCTCTGCCGCCGTAACCGAAATTTTGTTTTCAACAAACAAGGTTTCATCCACATCTTTTGTTACGGGTCCAAAGTCGGGGAGTTTTTGGCTTTTTATATTCGCCGCTTTTTTTAGGGAAGCAAAATATGTGCCTGCCTCTTTGGTTTTGTGAACCGCACCAGTTCCGATTGCGGATAATACCTGGGTTTCAGCATATACAGGTGAAAAAACATCATGCACATCCAAGACCGTTTCAGAATTAAAAAGCGGCGAATGTTTACAGGTTTCACCCAAGACATTCGTGGCAGAGTAACTTTTGAAAACCGCAACTACGCCAGAATCCACAACATTTCGGGCATGACGCAAAAGACGCAACCCCTGTGTTCTCGCGGTTGGCTCTATGACAATCTTCATGTCACCAATATCTTGCTCTGTGATAATATCGGTGTCGGGAACGGACGGAGGAAAAGACTCGGCACTGGCACCACTTATAAACACGTATGGTGTTTTTGTTGGAACGAACTCGTTAATATCTGCGACTGTTACCCTATCTAGGTTTGCGGGTACATCGGAAATTTTTACCGCGGTAAATAATGTACACAACATATTGCAAAATTCGGCTGCGGGCAAAACTTGGGTGCCTAAAGATTCGGTAACGGTGTCTATGACTTCGTGGATTTTTTCATAGACTTGCGCAGTGGTATCGTTGGACTCGCCGCTTTGTTCGGGCAAGAGTTTCTTCGCCGTCGCACAGAATTTAGCAACCGATTTTGTTCCTGACAAACTTTGTTTAGACACAACCCACGGTGCACCCAGGAGGGTGTCCCTTAGATTTTTTGCAATGTGCGTGTCCATGAGGCTGTGCCCCACGTCGATGTTTGCAGGTATAGAAAAAGCGGCGAGGGTCGAGGCGTATATCTCGCGAGTATGTTCAAAGTCGCAAACCACCAACGCTATATCACGATACCGCACACCGTTGTGGATAAGTTCACAAATTTTATTTGCAACCGTTTGGGCTTCTTCGAAAACATTGTTGCATTTAAAGGAGTGTGTTTTGACCAAAATTTTTTTTGCCGCCGCCCCAATTGTAGTTTCGCGAATCATAGAGGTGTGAATTTCGCTGTTTCCCCTTGCCCCGAGGGTAAACGATTTTGCGGTTTTTGCAATTTGGGTAAAAACCTCCTCGCGTTGCTTTGATACATATTCAAAACCTGTCATATAGAAATGCGCACTTTTTACAATCGGGTTAGAGGCAACATTTTGAATTAACCACCCAAGCATACCAGAACCGTCGATGCTGTCTTTGCATAACTCGGCATAGCGTGCATAGATGACCGAGATATCGTGCATTTTTCGTTTGGTGACTTCGGTCTTTGCGTTGGATTCAAGTTTCAAAAAGTCCGCACGGCAACTTTGTAACTGGTTTACGGTGTTAAACATTTTTTCGGCAAAAGAATACATCTCTACCGAGTTACCAAAATACAACAAGTTTTCCCGAACATCGCGGATTGCGCGCCACATCAGTAATACCGCTGTTGTTTTATCCAAGATTTTGGCGGGGGTCTTTTCCGCCAAGTCATACAATATATTGAACAGCATCGAAAACGTCACAACGCGCAGGTTCAAAAAAGTGTTCCCCGATTGCGCCAATATACGTTCGGCTTGGAGGGTGAACCTATCGGGTACGATAACAAAAATAGGAGCCAAGTCACGCGCTTGGTTTTGCACGGCGAACTTTGCCACGGCTTCTAACAAACTTTCGTTTACGTCGCAAATTTTATCGCCTGTTATAACGGTAATATTAGGCTTGGCTCTCACCGCAAAAACTCCCCTACCAACAAAATCGCTGCACGGCCTGCCAACAACTTTCCGCTTTTAATACCAAGTTCTAACTCAAGTGCTGTTCTGTATATTCTTTTTGCCGACTCTGGTTTTATATCACGGGCATCGCGCTTTGTGGAAAAAATTGCAAACGGTTTAACATCCAAATGTTTTGCCAAGTCCGAATCCGCCGCTTTTGCATTCGTTATATAGAACAAACGCCTTGCCACTGAAACAAGTCCACCAAAAACCATATAATCATCCGCGCCTGATAGGGAAAGATAATTTAAAATTGCCTCGGCTTTTGCCTTGTCGCGTTTTAAAAGTGCCCCGCCCAACTCATAAGATTGAAACTTTTCCGTTTTTGTTATAACCGCGTTTACATCGTCCAAAGTTATCTGAGATTTTGTATCATAATATAGAACAAGTTTTTCTACCTCGCCCGCCACACGCCCATAGTTGTTTTCACACGCGCGCGCAATTGCGGTTGCGGCATCAAAAGTGAAACGCTTGTCCTGTGTTATTAATCGAACAACCAGCGATTCAGTCATCGGGTTGCAATCGACAGATATTATATCTTTTGCTTTTGTTTTCACGGGAGTAAGGTACAACATCGCCCCGCTTAAACCGCGTGTCAAAACCGCTGTTGCCCCGCCAAACATCGAGATGTTTCCAAGGGCAATATTTATTTCTTTTTCCTTGGCGGATTCTTCCAGTTGCATGACGTTCATTGGGTCGACCTTTGCAGACGACAAAACAAGGGCAATTCCCTTCTCAATTAAAAAGTTATCGCTCCCGCGAAACTCGTACGCAGGGGCGGTTGGTTTTTCCAAAGACTTTTTCAATTCCGCAAACAGCATCGTCCTAATTATAGCACAACCCATACGGGTTTTCAAAGTGCTTTGTTCAACTTCATTAGACGATAATAATACGATAAATCATATACAAGCCAAAGCATAAACACTATTGCAAGTATCGCAGAAACGATGTTTGTTTGAAACAAGAAGATAATCAATGCAATCGTAATGACAGGCAGTACAAGCATGACATAGAAAAACAAACTTAGGTTGCGCGTCTTGTATTTCAATAGAGGTGAAAACCCCATTATTACGATAACGGAAGTTGCTAGAACTATCGAAACAATATCGCTAGCAACAAAAGCGGTGTATAATATAAATCCAAACATTGGAAAGAAAATAAAACCAACAACATAAAGTGCTTTTAGCAAAAAAGCATTGTCTGGGTGTTTTAGATTTGCAAACCATTCCTTATCGTCTTTGCGTTTGCGCTCGGTTGCCCCTGCGACAATCAAGGATGCTAGGCAAACCCCAAGTGTGAACAAAAATGCTGTTAAACTCCATTCCATATTTTATGGTACACCACTTTATATGAAAAAACTAGCAAAATAAACCGTGAACAATATTCCCGCGATTGGGTAACGATATTTTCGGCTTAAGAAAACATAGCGTGACAAAAACAACAGCCCCGCCAGATGAAACAACCACCAGTACCCAGGGTTGCTTATCGCCACCGTTCCCACGGGCCATGTTGTTAGGACCTCCATGCCCATATGCATGAGATTCATAAGCCAATTTATCGGAACCAAAAAGATTTGCCCCACCCACGTGACAAGTGAAATCAGCGCAACGCAAAATGACAAAGTCAGTATTGGTACAAAAAACATATTTGAAATAATTCCATATATTGCAAAGACACCAAACATACTGATTGACACGGGCATTACCGCGATTTGCACGGTTACGTGCATTGCCACTGCGCGCAGGAAAAATCTCAAAACTTTTTGCAATGGTTGGGGCGCGTTTGGGTGGATTGCCTTTAGAAACGTGCGCTCTATCGGCGCGTAGAAAAGTGCTATTCCAAACACGCAAGCATATGACAATTGAAAGGACCACGAAAAAATAGCATACGGCTGTATAACCAAAATTATTACCGCCGAAGCACATATACCCGTCAGCATATCGGACTTTCGCAAATATATTCGGTTGAAAAATATCACAAGAAACATGAGCGTTGCCCTAACAATCGATGGTGTCCAACCGCAAAGGTAACAATAAAACAACAATACCGCTGCGACTATCGGGAGTTGGGCTTTTCTGTGTACGCGGAGAAATTTTAGAAACGGGAAAAGTACAAGCATAATAAGCCCAACATCCAAACCCGATGCGGCAAAAAGATGTCCTATCCCAAGATGTCGAAAGTTTGTTACTATGTCGTCGTCAAGTGCACTTGTGTCGCCAAACATCATGGAATAAATCAACCCCGCGTTTCTTTCATCCAATTGAATATTAAGATGTCTGAGTGCGTACCTCGTCACAACGTGGTTTACGCGCTGGCTACTCCCCACCGTTTGGATGTTTTGATATCGCACACTTGCCGAGTGGCGCGTTCGATTGTTTATTGATATCGCCCTAGGTTGCGACGGATTAAGGCGGGATAGAAACGAAACATACTCGCCGACCGCAATACCGATGTCGGTACCGTCATAGTTGTTCACAAAAACAACTACGCGACCTCTAATGTTTTCTTCGCCGAATTGTACGTTTGATATAACCATTCGACTGACACCAAGTTCAGGGTCGCGCAGGTTAAATGATTCTACGACTCCAACAACTTGCCTGGTTCCTTCATGTCTTTGGATGTTTGAAAAAGCCGCTTGGGTTATAACAAACGATGAAAACGTTGCCAAACACAAAACCACAGACACGATAATAAAGACGTTCGAGCGACCTATATATAGAAGAACTTTGTCTTTTATTTTTATAAAGCGCACACAATAAAGCCCAACACCCAACAAGATAATAAACCCAAGTCCAAACCACATGTTTTGAAAAGATAAAATTACCGTGAGCCCAACAAACAATGCCCAAAAACAAAACGGCCTTATGTTAAAAGGCCTGTCAATGTACCGCTGATTGTCCTCTTTTGTTTCCCCCATCGAAACAAAAGAATAACACCAAAAATATCTTGGGTGCAATACCCACAATTGTTATTGTTGTTCTTGACGTGCGAGGTCGGCGCGACGCAAAATGCGCTCGCGGAGGAAGGCACTTAGGAACACGCCTGCCCCGAACAAGAATGTTACAAGGCACAAAAAGAATACCGCGTTGAACGTCCAAATTTGTTCAAACGACGAAAAGATAACGATGTAGCAAACCACCGCCACGATAATACTGATGATGAGTATTGCACTCGACATCATACGCATTGATAAAGTACTCATATGTTTCATACCCGTACTATAACACATTAAACGCTATTTGTCAAGACCCCATTTACAACACAACACACTCCATTAAGGCATGATAACACAAAATCAGCGCGTCTACAACCCTGATTTCGCCGAAATTCGCAAAATTTCGCCCTTAAATTTGGTTTTTTAGCGAAAATCATTTGGCATAAAAACAAACATCAATATATAATAAACTTGTGAAGTCCTACACATACCCAATTGTTTTTATAAAAAACGCCGACACGGGTGCGTATAACGGCTATATTCCCGACCTCGCTATTGCGTGCGAGGGCGCGACTATGGAAGCCGTAATCGCCGAAGCCCAAGCATTGTTAGCGCGGTTTTTTGAATTGTCTTTTAAATATAATACCGAGGTCCCAACCCCGAGTTCACTGGAAGAAACCTATGCCAAGTGGAAGGGTTACAAGGTAATGTGTGTCACAGCAAATGTTGGTTCAAAGTAAGATAGAAGAAATTTGTAATTCATTCGACGGCAAGGTTGCCGTTTTTTATCGCGACCTTAAGAGTGGGACCGAGATAAACATAAACTCGGACGAGCCTTGGGAGGGCGCGAGTTGTTTAAAGGTCTTTGTACTCTTGGAACTGTTGAATCAGGTCAAAAGCAATACGCTGAAACTTAGTGACAAAATCAAGTACGAAAGGAGTGACTATACCGAGGGTAGCGGAATCATGCGCTATCTTGATACTGGTACAGAATTTTCGATTAAGGATTTGGCAACACTTATGATGATTATCAGCGATAACATCGCCACGAATATCTTAATGGACAAAATTGGCATCCCAAATATCAACAACCACATAAAGGAAATTGGTCTTTCAAAAACCATTGTTCACAATAAGTTCGATTGGTCTAAAAAAGAGTTTTGCACTTTCACGGCGAGGGAGTACGGACACGCGTTCGTCCATCTTGCTAAAATAAAAGAAGCCAAAGATATCATGCGCCACAACAAGTATAAAGAAATGATTGAAAGCCCAACAATGAAAGCCAACGAACACATCAAGTCTATAATCTCGAAAAGCGGGAAGATACAAAGAGCAAACAGTGTTCGGGTCGACGGCGGAATTGTATCCACAAAAAATGGGGATTATGTACTTGTTATTTTATTGAAAGACTTTTCCGAAGCGGATTGCAAAAGCGATTCTGTGTATGAAGTTGGGCTTAAGATTAGCGAAGTCGTTTTTAACCACCACATTGACAAAATCCGTTTTTTGTGATATACTCCGCACAGAGTATTTGTTATGGACAAGTTGCATTATTTGAATCTGAGAAATAAGATTGACCTGTTGCTTTACATGGGTATCGACTTTACCGTGTTTGGGAGTTTCGCACAGCCTACACTCGGTCCAGAATACCGTATGCCAAAAGATGCAGATATCTTGGTTGAGGACACCGAATGGCTTTTCAACGAACACCCAGGTCTTGACACCAAAAATATGGATGTCATAATGCTATCGATTGCGGAAGAAGAATTTGATTTCGTATCTAAACCCGAAACGGTCGTACTTCCCCCAACATTTGGCCTTGACGTCAAACCATTGACTATAAAAGTAGATACGGGTACAAGCGTAATGCTTTCAAGGGCCTTCAACCGACTTGCTTGCTCGACTTTTGTTTGGGACGTCCACGATACAAAACTCAAAATAGATAAACATAGCCATGCTTTTAAACTCATGTTCGATGTGCATGCGTATAGCCTTGCAAAAGGTGTTGATATCCAAACCGTTAAACAGCATTTTAAGAAATACTCGTACTATATCAATAAAAAGTCGATTGAACCGATAACAAAGAGAATTGAAGATGGGTTAATTCACCGTGCTTGGAAAGAGTTCGCACCGCAAATGCTCCCCGACACATCAACCGCAACACCAGAAAAAGCCATAGAAACGTTCAAAAACCTTGCCACCGAGTTTGAGGTGCTATAAAAAAGGCGAATAAATCCGCTTTTTTGTTCCCGTAATTACCTGCGATAATTCCCAGGTCATAAAAAAAGCCCCCAACGCGTGGAGGCTCTTTACTTTGTTGTTTCGAGAACTAAAACTCGTCCATTTCTATGGCGCTTCTTACAAGCGGGCATTCTGAAAAACATCCATCCAGTTCATCTGTGTGGAACTCACGTCCAATCTTATCTCGTATGACATAGAACACGTTGCCATGAGCAGGCGTTACCTCGACCACAGTTACTTCTTCGTCCCTGCCCCACATGACTACGTCGCCCACTTGGCGTGCTGGTTCCATTATTGGTGCCATTTTGGCAGGGATACCGTTGTAACTGGTCGGAGCCATTTCCTCAGGTATTCTAATTTTGTTGCTCATATCAAAACCTCCTCACGCTGGCGGGTTGACTTTTACACCACCGCCCATTGAAGATGCGATGCTGATGTTTTTAAGATACGTCCCTTTTGCGGCAGACGGTTTTGCTTTGACAATTGCGCCAATAAGAACCTCGTAGTTTTCCACAAGTTTTTTCTCGCCAAAACTTTTTTTACCAAAGATACAATGCACGTTGTTGAATTTATCCAAACGATATTCGACTTTACCGCCTTTTGCGTCTTTGACCGCCTTTGCAACGTCGGCCGTAACAGTCCCAGATTTTGGGTTAGGCATAAGGCCTTTTGGACCAAGGATTTTTGCGACACGTCCGATAAGACCCATCATGTCAGGCGTAGTAATACAAACGTCGAAATCGAGCCAGTTGTTCGCGGTGATTTTTGTAATGATGTCCTCGGCACCAACAAAGTCAGCGCCCGCTTTTTTCGCGAGTTCGGCTTTTTCGCCTTTTGCAATAACCAACACACGCATGGTTTTACCCGTGCCGTGAGGAAGAACGATTGTTCCACGAACCTGTTGGTCGGCTTGCCGCCCGTCAACGCCAAGGCGAACGTGCAACTCGATTGTTTCATCGAACTTTGCATATGCGTTTTCCAAAACCAATTTGACCGCCTCGACGATTGAATAGGCTTTGTTCTTGTCGATATTTTTTACTGCGTTATCATATTTTTTTCCCATGATTCACCCCTTAGTCCACCACGACAACGCCCATGCTTTTGGCGGTGCCTGTGACCATGCTTATTGCTGCCTCAACGCTTGCTGCATTAAGGTCGACCATTTTCATCTCTGCAATTTTTTTGACTTGTTCTTTTGTAATTTTTCCGACTTTGTCGGTGTTCGGTTTCGCGGAACCACTCTTTAGCCCAAGTGCCTGCTTAATCAAAACAGCAGCAGGTGGAGTTTTAAGTTCAAAACTAAACGACCTATCTCCATAGATTGTTACGACAACAGGAACTACAAGTCCTGCGTCTTTTGCGGTTGCCTCGTTGAATTGCTTAACAAACAAAGGCAAGTTAATCCCGTGTGGCCCGAGTGTAGAACCCACAGGTGGCGCGGCAGTTGCCTTTGTGGCTTCAAGTTGCAACTTTACCTGAGCCTTGATTGGTTTATCAGCCATATCAATATTCCTCTTTCAAATGTGGTCCAATCGACACGGTGCATTAAAAAGATTTACACCCCATCTCCCACGATTCGATACGATATATTAGCACAAAAAATTTGGATTGTCAACGATTACACATCAATTGAAAAGTCAGGTTCAACATCCAATTTGCCGATTCCACTGACCTTATCTTTCAAAAAGCGTGCCCCATCGGCAACACCAGATGCAACGGTTGAGAGTAAGTCCGCCGCCGCAATGACCATGCATTCACCGATGCTGAGGTCTGCCAGGCTATCAATAAACTCGTCCATGGGCGCACCAATGTGGTCCCCATAATTTTTACCATTATTTCCTATATGATTCATGTGTTTATAATATCATAAAATCATGTATTTGTCAATCCCCAAGTTACGGGTGCGGGCAAATATAACGATTTGGGTCTTCGTAATAGTCAGGGTCAAGCGAACCAATCACGTTTTGAATAACGTGTTTGCGTTCAACCCTTTGTTGTTTTGAAAGTTTTTTTGGGTCAACCGAAATCACGTTGTCGCGCGCATCCACAAGTTTTGCCTCCCACGCCTCGACTTCCTCAACAAAATCTTGCGGAGCACTCTCTTTTCGGGAGTCAAAGAAAAACGGCTTGCCAAGTCCATGCAAGTGAAAGTTAATGGTTTCGAGTGCGTGATGTTCTTCTTTTAATTCGCCCAAACGCTCGTTCGATGCCATGATTGCCCCGCAGGATGTAAAACCGTCTGTGCCAGAATAATCTCCAGGCCAATAACTGTTGTCACCTGTACCAGAGTAATATTGCTCTGATGCCAAATGGTTTCGGGGCATTGCGACTTTGCTGATTAACTCGTCTGGATTGTATTTTGGGTTTTTGCTCATACAAAAATGTACACCCCCCCCCAGGAAAATGTCAATACCGAATTTGACAATTGCAACTTTTTGTGCTAGGCTGTTCACAATGAAGAACGATGAAATTGTAACAATAACCCCAGAGTCACACCAACCCACATTCGGTGTTCACACTTGCAACGGATGCGGCAAGCAAAAAGTGCCTAGAGAAATCACCCGTGGTGGAGCGCAACTTGCTTTGGCAATTCAGGATTTGTGCGAATGGGAGGCTTTGCCCATCATGAATGGTGACGTCATAGTGGAAAGCCACATAGATGGGATAAAGGTCCAAATTGAAACCGATGCAGATGCAAGGGTAACAAATCACAAAGTCACATGGCTAGAGAGCGACGGCGTAGGCAAAGAACTGGAAATCCCCTTTTCGTATGCTAACAAAACAGGGGAAAGTAAAATCTTGTTAAAACACAAATTTTTTGTCGCTGGTCATGGCTTTGTACGCAATGACATTGTATTCGATACCATGGCTGGAACAAAAAACGAAAGCGAAACCATCACCGAGGATGACTTTGAAACCATTTTCACATGGACAAAGGACGCAGCAACAATAGTCAGAAACCTTGCCAACAATGACGAGGTCGCGAAAGTACGTGAACTCCACAAACAAAACGCCGATAAATATGAAAAGCCAGAACTCGACGCAAAGGACGAATTAGAATTCCTTGACGCCCTCGATAAAATCAAAAAACACAATGACGAGGCAACAGCGCGCAAAAAGCCCCTGCTTTTACGCAAGGGCTTAAGATTTTTAGACACAGAAACTATTGATGTCTAATTAAAGATGCAAATTATTCGCTGTCTGACTTTTCGTTTTTATCCGCAACCGAAATACACAAGCAACGGAATGGGTCGCGACCTGTGCTGTATGTTTTGATACCCTCGACCCCAGACAGTGCGCTGTGTACAATCGCGCGGTCTTTCGCATTCATAGGTTCAAGTTTCACAAACCGACCCGTACGTTTTACATATTCGGCTTTTTTTTGTGCGAGCGATTGCAAACTGTCACCGCGCTTTTCACGGTAATCACCGATGTTGACATAAACACGTTTTGAATCTCCGCCAGAGTTTGAAATCCCGATACTGGTAACAAGTGTTTGAATCGCGTTCATCGTGACGCCGCCCTTGCCAATAAGTTTCCCAACTTGACCGCCGTCAACATTGATATTGTATGCGTCATCCGCCTCAACCGCGTTGACCTCGGAACCTGTTTCCAGCAATTCTAACAGTTTTTTAACAAACGCAGTCGTCACCGCAAATTTCCCGCCTGTTTTTGAAACCCCAGACACAGAACTCACAACCTCTTTCTTTTCAACAACTTTTTTTGGCTCTTTGGGTAATTCCCCCTTTTGTAAAGGGGGTGTCGCGTCGGCGACGGGGGTTTTAAGGACAGACTTGTCCTTTTTACTTGGTTTGGATTCGTCTGCGTTCGCGAGTTTCGTAGGCGCGGGTGAGTCCGACACAACTGGTTTCGCGACTGGTTCTGCCTCAGCAACCTTTTTCGTCTTAACATCCTCTTTTACGGAAGCCAAAATCTTGGCCTTTCCGAACATACCACCTTGTGACAAAACTTCAACGTTCAACTCGTCTTGACTGACACCAAGTTTTTCGGCCGCCTCCTCGATTGCTTCGTGTACTGATTTTGCTTTTACTTCGATTTGTTTCATTTCTTCCCTCTCTTAGTTTTAAAATATTTGGCGTGTGGGTTTATCGTGCCACCCTCGGTATCCGCAACAGGTTCTGTGTCCCCACCGCGCTCCTTCTTGCGTTTTTCTTGCCAATCAAGGAATTTATCAATAGGCCTATTAAGACCAAACGCCAACAATGATTGTACCAAAGAGTTCGTAATAATGTAAATAGCCAGAGCCGCCGTGTTTTGCATAGCAAAGAAAACCATAATCGCAGGCATTACAAACAACATAATGCGCCCGATTTTTGCTGGGTCAATTTGCGGCATTTGTTGCCTTGCAGAATCAGACCGCGCATCCCGCACGGAAAGATGAACTTTTTCCTCGGGCTTGACCGTCGCTTCTGGAGTTTTATCTTTTGCTTTTTTCTGGAACTTTTGCATAAGGAATGCCGTCAGCCACGACGATACACCTGCCAACAAGACCAAAATCAGCAACCCGTTCCAAGGGCGGTCAAACTCGGGGTCTAAATGCTCTACGATTGTTTCCCATTGCTCCCTAACAATTGATGCGCGGAGAGAGTTTTTGTTGTCGTACTCGGACACATACAGCATATCGTAATTCACATATGTTGTTTCCTCCCAGTTCACACCATTCGCGTATTCATCTACGGTTAGAATCGTCCCTACCCACGGAACATCTTGACGCCACATGTTCCCAATCCACAAAAAGCGAACATTTCTATTTCTGTAAACTTCGTTTAGTGATTCAGCGAAACCCTCGCGAAAACGTTCTTCTTCACCCGCGGCACCCTCAATACGATATTCTTGGTAGACGGCTTGGAGGTCTTGTGCCATTAAGCGAACGTTGTGCGTGGCGACGGCTTGCAAAGACAAAAACACCGACATGAAAACCGAGATAACGATAAATATATTAAGGAGCGAAAACAACGCAAACCCGCCAGGCTTGTAACCATGTTTTTTGAACAAAGCACTCCTTGCCTGTGACATCTTCATAAAGTCGCCTGCGTACTGTTCGCGGATTGCGTCCTCTTCAGGTTTGATTTTTGCCATAAAGCGCGAATTCTTTTTGGTGAAGTATTTAAGCAAAATATCAAGGGGCGACAAAATGAGTTTCAATATAATAGAAAAGAATATTATCGCAACACCATAGTTTATGGCACCCCCACCGTGGAACGCACCGATAAGTGCATAAGCCAACTCCCCAATAAAAGGGAACCAACCCGCACCGCGCTCGGGGAACTCTACGACTGCGTTAAGCAAAACAAACAAACTGCTCACTACTTAATGTTAACCATATTGTTTGGAAAAAGTCAAGACATCTTAATGCTATGTGCGTATGTGTTGACGCGGTTGAAGATTCGGTGTTTTCGACACAAAGATATCAATACCAATTCGTTCCATGTTAGACCGCTTTGTAAAATTGTTTTTTCGCGCAGTTCACACAGCAATGTTTGTTGCGCCTCGCCAACCGTGTCTATGGTATGACCTGTTGAATGCCATTCCAAAATTAAATTACAGTACTGGGTCAAAAAGGGTTTCTCAATTTCTTTCACAAAAGCCTCCTGATTCCGAGGGTGGCGGTTCGCCACTCCACGAGTTGGCACAAGGGTATCATTCCGTATACCTTATGTCAAGTATGAAAACTTTACCAATTTTGTTAAAAAAGCACCGCCAAAATGCTGGACTCACCCAGCGCGAAGTTGCGGAGGCACTACAAGTCACTTTATATACCTATAAAAGTTACGAGGCAGGTCGTCGCGTACCACCCCTTGAAATGGCATTAAAAATCTCAGACGTTTTTGAAATAACACTTGATGAATTAGTTGGGCGATAACAGCCCATGTTTCGCCAAAACCTTTTCGCACGCCTTAGTAATCTCGTCCAATGATTTTTTCAAGATTTCTTCTTTTGCAACAAAAATATAATTATGGTCGGGCTTCATCCGAGGGAGCAAAACCTTGATTGCCTCCCTCATCATACGTGAAGCCCTGTGACGTTTGACCGAGTTCCCCACCTTTTTGGACGCCGAAAATCCCACGCGGATAGGGGTGTCTTTCATTTTGCAGGGAACAAAAACAAGCGTCAAACAATCCGCGCCACAGGACTTGCCGCGCTTGTATATATAAGTAAACGTTTTTCGTTTTTTAAGTCGGTACTTTTTCGCAAGCATAAAATGCCCACCGCAAATTAAAGTTCGTGGCGTCCGCGTGCACGACGTCTTTTAAGGACACGACGACCAGCCGTAGTTTTCATACGCGCACGAAAACCGTGCACCTTTGCTTTGCTGCGCTTTTTGGGTTGATAAGTTCTTTTCATGACAAAACCTCCGTGTTTTGGCATATCGAAAGATTGTCGCTTGTGCAAGATTTCGATATAGTCCTTGACTATACACTTAGTTTTGGCTAAAGTCAAGCATGCAAAAGCAAATAGATGAATTTAATAAATACGTATCGACGTTCGACATGCAAATCCCAAGCATCAAACGCAAGCATGAACATTCTTTGATGACCATGGGCGCGGCAGGCATGTTGGCAAAAGAACTTAAACTTGATATCCGCAACCAATTCTTGGCGCAACTAATTGGGTTGTTGCACGACTTTGCAAGATTTGAACAATGGGCAAAGTACGAAACTTTTTGGGACAAAAAATCTTTTGACCACGGAGATAGGGCGTGCGAACTTTTGTTTGGCAAGGGATACATCAAGCATTTTGCGATTCCAACCGAGTATTACCCTGCTATTCGTTTTGCTATCAAAAACCACAACAAGTACGAAATCTGCACCGACAGTATTCCGCTGTGCGGGGATTTTGATGTATTGTTCCACGCGAAACTTATCCGTGACGCCGACAAAATTGCTATCGTCCGCGAACTTATCAACAGTAAGGGCAGTGCAGAATTACCAGGCAAAGGCGAACTTGTCCCAGGCATTTCACAAGGTTCTATAGATTCCGCAAACGAAGGACGTCTTGCAAGCAAAGACAAAGCCATTACAATCGCGGACGGAATTTTGGCTTGGATGTCATATGTTTTTGATTTAAACACCCAAGCCGCCAAAGACTACTTCGTCAAAAACGATTTGGTTATGAAACTGTACAAATCCTCGGAAAGTCGCCTTTTCAAAGAAGATAGAAAAACCCTAAAAGAACTCGCCAAGCAAATTACTGATTCACTTTCTACTCGTTCGCAATCATCTTTGTGATATCGCGCACAATTTTTTTAATTCTGTCATCGGTTTCGACTTGGGTAGCAATTTTGTTCCGCGCGTGCATGACCGTAGTATGGTCACGCCCACCGACAAGTTGCCCAATATTAATAAGTGGCAAATCCAACTGTTCGGCAATCAGATAAATCGCAATCATTCGTGGTTCAACAAACTCGCGCACACGACGTTTTCCTGTGATATCATCGTGCCTTATATTGAAATACTTAACCACATGGCCAATAATAGTTTCGGCGGTTGTACGATATCGGGTGTTGTCTTGT
>WQSK01000009.1 GCA_009787915.1 Bacillota bacterium | reverse complement strand
TGCCGACAGTTGCCAAGAAACGGTTCGGTTGCATACCGCGGCGCATTTGTTGTTGGCGGCTCTGCGTGAAAAATTTGGGGACAGTGTTGTGCAAAAGGGCTCTAACATAACGCCAGAGCGTTTGCGGTTTGATTTTTCGTTTTCAAGAAAAGTCGAACCAAACGAAATCTCCGAAATTGAAAAGCGTATAAACGGGGAAATCGCAAAAAATCATGATGTGATTGTGGCGGAGATGTCTGTTGCTGAAGCCCAAAAAACTGGGGCCGTCGGCACGTTTTGTGACCGCTATGGTGACAGGGTAAAGGTCTTTACGATTGGCGATTTTTCAAAAGAAATCTGTGGCGGACCACATGTGGCGAACACGAAAGAGTTGGGCGTCTTTAAAATTCAAAAGGAAGAAAACGTTGGCTCAGGTATTCGCAGGGTCAAGGCCGTTTTGGTTGCGAAATAATTTCGAATTTTTCGATGTGCAAAAGTTTCTGTTTGTCGAATTGTAATAATACAATCCATGGCATTGGCATTTTACAGGTTGGAAATACGTCGTTTTTTATCAACCAGGTTTTATCAAAATAATATACCAGTGTAGACAGTGCAGTTCCGTGTGCGCCAATAACAATGTTTTTGTCCTTGTGTGAAACCAAAATATTTTCAAGGGCGCGTATGTTTCGGGATTGCACGTCTGCAAGCGATTCACCATCGGGAAGTTTATAAGAAAAATCTTCCCACTGTTTTGCGGAAACCTCGTCAAAGTTGGGAAGCCAATTGTTTGAAATATGTCGTTCTCGAAAATCGTCTACAAAATTTAATTTAAGACTTTGACTCTCCACAAAGTCTTTAAGAGTTTGTACGGTGCGAACAAATGGGCTTGAAAAAACTATGTCGATGGATTTGTCGGATAAAAATTTTGTAACAAGCCTAGAGTTCGCCAAACCTTTTGGGGTAAGAGGGCGGCCTTCGTCATGGACGGACATGTCGGGTTCGGCGTGTCGGACAAAATAGACATTTGTCATAGGTCAAGTTTAGTTGAAAATTGATTTGTTGGCAAGTTATTATAAGTACTGGGCATATAATTTTGTGTGAGCAAAAAAGTTTCAATTGTAACAAATTTGTGTATCGCCGTAGTTTTGGTTGGCTTGGGAGTGGCGGTGTTTACGGTAAACTTGGCGGATGTTTTTATATCGGTGTCGGCACCTGTGGCAGGTGGAAATCGCACGAACAACAACGTTTCGCTTATGTTTGTGTTAGAGGACGACGCAACGTATGTGAATGAAATTGCATCATTACTTATTGAAAACAATGTTGACGCAACATTTTTTGTTGGTGGAGGCTGGGCAAGTCGCAACCGTCCAACCGTAATGAAGTTGGCAGAGCATTTTGAACTTGGGAATCACGCACACAACAACAGGGCATTGGCGGGAAAAAGAGAAGCCGAACAGCGTGCCGAGTTGGAAACTACGCACACGCTTGTTAAGGCAATTACCGCCTCTGTACAATTGACCGAGGACGAAATTGAACCGCAAGAGGGTGTGTGTATGCAGGTTTTTTTACCACCACATGGCGCGTTTGATAGGGCGACACTCAGGGCTGCGGAACGTCTTGGTTACCGCACCGTGATGTGGTCACGTGATGCAACAACGAATGTTTTTGATTCTGCAACACGTGATATTATGGCAGGTGATTTTGTTTTGCTTAGGGCAAACCTTGCAACATTTACCGAGTTACACCGAATTTTAAGGTTCTATCAAAATGCGGGACTTGGGGTTACTAGTGTGTCCGAAAATTTGATTTAAACACTTGTTTTTGCCAAAGTCTTTGCATATACTTATCAATATGGAAAACATTATAAAAACCTACGGGTGTGGGATGAGGCTAATCGTACGCCCAATGCCAGGATTCAAGTCCGTGGCAACAAGTGTTCACGTAAGCGTTGGCTCTCGTGACGAGGAAGCGGACGAGTGGGGTCTTTCGCATTTTGTAGAACACATGTTGTTCAAAGGAACTACCAAACGCTCTGCCGAGGACATTGCAAAGATTCTTTCAAGTTTGGGCGTAGAGTACAACGCGTACACAAGTAACGTGGCAACATGCTATCACACAAAAGGGTTGCTTACAAACGTTGATGATTGCTGTGACGTGTTGTCAGATATGTTTTTTAACCTAAAGTTCAGTGACGAGGAATTTAAACGCGAGTGTGGCGTTATCGTCCAAGAAATTATCATGCACGACGACAACCCGCGACACGCGCTTAGTGATTTGACTTCAGGTACGTATTTTGCAGATACGGCTTTTGGGCATCCTATTGCAGGTACAGTTAAAAGTGTCAAAAGTTTCCGACCTGCTGATATCCATAATTATATTAAAAAACATTATACCGCGCCGAATACGATTATTTCGTTCACGGGGGATATAACGATTGCGCAGGCCGAGGCTATGGTTCAGAAATATTTTTTGCCTCATTTTAAAGGCACAAAAGCAAAACCAAATATTCGTCCGATTGCATCTAATCCGATTGCGCCCATTGCAACGGTTGCAAAGCGCAAGAAAAAAATCGAACAACACAACGCGGCAATGTTGTTTCCTGCGGTTCAACTTGACCATGCGGACAGGTTTGCACTTACATATGTTTGTGAGATACTATCCATTGGGATGTCATCGCGTTTGTTTACCGCGGTCAGGGAAAAACTTGGGCTTGTGTATTCGATTTCGGGCGGGGTACGTGTGAACGACCTTGGCGGATATTTGTACGTTTGGTTTTCGTGTACGCCAAAAAATACTGGAGTCGTTTTTGATACGATTCGTAGCGAGATTACTCGCCTTGTATCCGACGGTGTGACCGACGAAGAAATGCAAAAGGTCAAAAACATCAAACGCAGCAGTAAAATGTTTGCATCAGAGGACGTTGAACAAATCAGTTACAAAAACGCAACGCAATTATCGACCCTTGGTAAAATTGAAACGGATGCCGAGTATTTAAAAAACCTTGAAGCCGTAACACCGAAACAGGTTAATGAAGTCGCAAAAAAATATCTTGACCTTGATAAGGCAACCATTTGTGTCGTTGGACCGAACATTAAAATTTAATTATTTACCACAGGCTTTGCAAATGCGGTCGTTGATGCCCGCGAACTCTTGGGTAGAAGGCATTTGTTCGACCAAGATTACAGGGTTTGGTTTTTCAAGGAGCATTTTTTCCGCATCCCTAAGTGCCTTGAAAAAATTGGTTTGGACACAGGCGCAAGTTTTACCAAGGTTGATTGCACGTAGACCCTTGTAATGTTCTTTGTTTGTTTTGAACAAAATTACCGCGGCTTTGTCTTTGATAAGTGCAGGGATTTCTTCGGGTTTTTTAAACAAAACTACGGGAACAGACGGGGTATAGTGTTTGTGCATAGTGCCAGGGCTTTTTTTAAGTTTTTCTGAATCCGCAACGTTTGTTACAACCAGTTTCGTGAGGCGAGCAAGTTTTTTTACACTCACCGCACCATGTCGGAGGACTTCAAGTTTCCCGTCGGTGTATAAAACAACGGTGCTCTCGATTCCGAATTTTGTGGGTTTGCCCTTTATGATTGCGTCGATGCGCCCGTCGAGGTCGGAAAAAACATCTTGCCAACGGGTGGGGCTTGGACGCGTTGATGTGTTCGCGGATGGGGCGGATATTGGTGTACCACAGGCCCTAATAAATTTCCTCGTAAACCCGCACGTCGGAATTCGGCACGCTACCGTTTTTTGCCCTGCACAAACAATAGGGGAGAGGGGTTTTGTGGTATCAGTTGGTGTGTTTTGGATGACGATTGTGAGGGGTGCTTTGATTCTAAAGAGTGGCAAAATTTCGGGTGGTATGATTAGGTATTCTTGTAAATGTTTGATGCTGTGAAAATGTACGATAAGGGGGTTATTCTGGGGGCGGTTTTTTGCGACAAATATTTTTTTAACCGCCTCGCAATTCGTGGCATCGGCACCCAGACCAAACACGGTTTCGGTGCGAAAAGCAACCACTCCGCCGCCCTTAATTATTCGGGCGCCTTGTTTGTATTCTTTTTCTGAGAGCAACTTTGTTCCAAGTAATTCTCCCCATTTTTTTATTACACGCAAAAGTCCAGGGTCTTTTACCCGTGACTGAAGTTCTTTGAATTGTTCAAAAGTAAACCATTTAAGTGCGATAGATTCTTCGTTAACAATGAAATTGTTTTCGCAAGTCGTAAACGCAAAACGTATGTCATAATGAAGGTGTGCAGGGATATTTTTGTAAGCAGGAATTTCTTGGATATCTACGTCAAAAATTTTGTTTTCAAAAAGTTCAAAATCTGTGATACCGCTTTCTTCCGTTAGTTCTTTTACCGCGACCCTTAAAGTGTTTTCGTCACCGTCTGCGTGACCGCCAAATTGCACCCACTTGTTAAGTTTCTTGTGGTGTGTCAAAAGAATTTTTTTGAAATCGTTGCTAAACAAAAGTGCCGAACCCGTTATGTGTCCGATTTCGGTTGTCCGTGAATGCGGTTCTTTTTCTGTTTTTAGCAAATGTAACGTGTTTGCAACGTGTTCTTTTTCAACATCGTCGAACGGGGTATAGGTTTTCAACATCTTGAGTAATTTTGTCATAAAATCACTCGGCCTCTTGGGGTACTACCTTCTTAGTCACAAGTAATCGAATATAAAAAGCAATTATTGATGTGATGACGACGGTTTCATAAATAATCCCAACCAAGTTTAGATAAAAAACAAAACTTATTATGTTCAAAATGGCTTTCAAAATAATCGCGGTTTTGAAAAGGTGTATTCCTTTGACATAAGCACCAATAAGAATCGGGATAGAGCCAGCAGCAAGAAGCCAATCAAACCACCAACTCCATAAAAAAATTGTTGGAATTATTATTGCGAGCATAAAAACAAACACGGTCACCCAACCAGTTGTGTTTGATATCTGTTTTCCTTTTTCGGCTCGGCGTTCGTAATATGCAAAAATCAAATTTCTGACAAGCGCAACCACAATCGTAACAAAGACTATCCAGTTTTGTATAAGTGCCAAATTTATCGCGTAAAAAATATAAACCAAACCAACTGCCAACAGGAGTCTACGCTTGTTTTTAAGTTGCATACTTATAACAATCGTCACAAGCGCAAACAGCATAAAGACTTGGCTGACAATCCATACAGGAAGTGACACATGCAGGTCGGAAAAATCTATCATGAGTAAATATATACCATACTCGTGCCTATTGTGTAAATAGTGAAATTTTTTGTGGTCGAAAGTGGATAAAAGTGGTTGACAGTGGTCAAAGTATGTGGCACAATAGGGTATGGCTCTTGGGGGCTCGGCGACTGGCATATCTTGGGGGAGTCGGTCGTCGGGGCCTTGGGTCAAATCAAAGGAGGGTCGTAAATCGTGTTGTTTGGCGAATACCATGGACAAATTGACGACAAAGGACGCATTCGCATTCCTGCGCGATTAAAATCCGACCTTAATGGCGAGGTAACAATTACCAAAGGCATCAATGGGTGTCTGTTTTTGTTTTCAGCAAATGATTGGAACGAAAAGATTGGTTCAAAATTAGACTCTGTTCCGCTAAGTGATATCTCGGTGCAAAGGAGTCTTAGGGCATTTTTTGCGGGTGCAAATGTTTTGGAAGAAGACAATCAAGGAAGGACCCTCTTGCCTAAAAACTTGCGCGAGTTTGGGGCTATTAAAAAAGATATCGTTTTCATCGGCGTTGGAAATCGTGCGGAATTGTGGTCAAAAGAGGTCTATGACGATTATTTGGCTGGAAAAGTTACAAATATCGGCGTAGATTATGATAAATTGTTTGGAGAACTGAATAAGTATGGTGTATAATGAAAATTGTTACCATATACCTGTCTTACAAAAGGAGGTCCTAGATGGTTTGGGTTTCAAAAACGGGCGAGGGTCAAACAGACCGAAAATTTTCGTTGATGCCACGGCGGGCGGCATGGGCCACAGTGCGCAAATCGCGTCGCGCCTCACGCCAAATGACAAAATAATTTGCATTGATAAAGATATAAACGCATTTAAAAACAAAGAGAATGTTATTTCAACATGCGAAAAAGTTTTTGTTAATGACAGTTTCGATAATATTAAAGAAATCTTAGAAATCAACGATATCAAAGGTGTCGATGGGATTTTGGCTGACCTCGGTGTTTCAAGCCACCAAATTGATACCGCTGACCGTGGCTTTTCGTATATGAAAGACGGGCCGCTTTGTATGCGTATGGACCAAACCCAAAAGCGCGATGCAAGGCACGTTGTAAACAATTACACACCCGCGCGGTTAGAAGAAATTATCCGCGAGTACGGGGAAGAGCGATATGCAAAAATGATAACTTCCGCGATTGTTAAGGCTCGTCCGATTGAAACGACCCTTGCACTTGTCAAGGTCATCACTGGTGCGGTTCCTGGGAACTACTATAAAACTGGCGGACATCCTGCAAAGCGGACTTTTCAGGCAATCAGAATAGAGGTCAACCGTGAACTGGAGGTATTAGAAAAGTTTATCTATGATGCGGTGGAGATGCTTAACCCTGGTGGACGATTGGCGGTGATTACATTCCATTCGCTTGAGGACCGCATTGTGAAGCACGCACTGAGATATCTTGAAAAATCGTGCGTTTGCCCCCCAAAGACACCAAAATGTATTTGTGAGAAAAAAAGTACCGTAATTAATTTGACAAAAAGACCAATATTGCCAACAATAGAAGAACAGAATACAAATCCACGAAGTCAGAGTGCGAAACTGAGAGTTGCAGAGAAAGGAGGAAAATCATGAGTACAACATTTGACCTTAAGTACAACCTTACGGACTATGACGAACTTGTTGGTTCAAAATATTCCGACGCACCTGCGCTTGAAGATTACCCAACCGAGGATACCGTTTTGACGGCTTCACCCGTGGTTGGGATAGAGTTAGAAGAATACGTTTCTCCGCGCGCAAACACAAGGACGTACGAACCAGTAACAACATTTGCACCAAAAATTTTGGAGGAACCAAGTGTCCCAACACAATTTGAAAGTTATGCCGTTCCAACAAAACAATACAGCACGTCCAATGATACCGAGTACGCACTCCCAGGTTTGCCTGAATCACATTCTAATTATATTATCGAGGATGTACGCAAGTCCTACCCAACAAGGCGACATGACACCGAGGTTGATGTACAATCAAATACCAGAATACAACCTGATGCATACACAAGTGTTGATACCGAAACAAATTTTGAAACACGCATTAAATTGAACTCTGTTGGAATGGTCGCGGTCGTGTCTTTTATCGCCGTGACAATAATGATTTTGTCTTTCATCATTGCAAACGGTATTGCTATTTCTGCGGGTTCAAGCGCCATATCCACACTCCAGGCCGAAAATGCGGCACTTACACAAAGTTTGTCTGCAGCACAGGCCGAGAGTTCTGCCGCTTATCAAGCCGCAACAAATGCAGCGCGTGAGTTGGTTGCCGATGGTGCAGCAGCCGCAAATGGTTTCAGCCCTGTTGGTCCTGTTCAAACAATTCCGCCTTCAAACTGGACACCCGCACCAAACCCAGATGTCAGTTCAAACTTTTTTGACCGTGTCGCACAGTTCTTTAATCGCTTGTTTTCAAGATAAGGTTGTGGTACATTTTACCCACTGCATTCCCATACCCACTTTATGTAATATGTCGATAAATTGGGGCTTTTCACAAAGAAAATAATGGAAAAATGAAAATCGTATTAAATTGTTAAGGTGGTTGTGAGTGAAATCATGTGTGAAACTTTTTATTTTTTGTTGTCAAATACTTGAATATATTTGAGTTCGGCATCGTCTGTGACATGTGTGTAGATTGCCTTTGTCATTCTACTACCCTTTGCGTGTCCGACCCATTTCTGCGTTACAAGTTCGTCTATGCCTTTGTCGTTGCAACGTGTGATAAATGTGTGCCGTAACTCGTGAATTGTTATTCGTGGCAGCCCGTTGTCCTTGCACAATTTTTGCAATCGGTCATTCAATGTGGCGGAACGATAATCTTTGTAAATTCTCTCAGGTGCGGTTTTGCTTTTGTGTCGCAATAAGATTTCTCTTGTCTTGCTAAACATCGGCATTGTGCGATTGCTTTCCTTGTTTTTTGTTTCAAGGTCATCGGGGAATTGCTCATCATAACTTTCGTCAACTCGCAAAGTGTTTTTGTCAAAATCGAAATCATTTGGTCGTAGTGCTAACATTTCCCCCTTGCGTAGTCCTTGCCATAAACAAATCAATAGTGGCTCGTACTTGTCTAGGTCTTTCAGGCACTCGGCAATCAACGTGTTTTCTTGCTCTTGGGTCAATGCTTTCTTTTTTGATTTTTCAACACGTTTAGGTTTTGTAAAGTTGCTTGCTGGGTTGCACTCGACAAGGCGGTTGTTAAATGCGATCAAGAACATTTGTTGTGCAAGATTGTTTACTTGAATTTTNGATCGNNACCTTGACCCGAATTGTTTATTGCTTTTGATAGCATTAAACTTGTAATCTCGGTTATCGGTGTGTCGTGTAACTCGTGAAAATTCTTGAACGACCTTTTGAACGCAACTATTGTGGCTTGTCGCACTCGCCCCACTTTGTAAGTATTAAGCCATTCGTCAAACCATTCTTGCAAAGTGTACTTGGGTTTGTTCTCAACCATTTTGATTTGCGGTGTGATTAAGTTTTCAACTTTTTGCAAAAACTTTTGGGCTTTGTCAATCTCGATTTTGTCGCACACCAATTTTAATTTGCCGTAGCACTCTAATTGTGTATGCCCGTAAATCGAAATTACTTTGCCGTTAAATCGCACCCTTGCAAACCAATTCCCCCGAACGTGTTTTTTGATTGTCTTTCCTTGATATGTCATTTTTCATTTCAATTTAAGACCGCTTTTTTGTAAGTTAGTCGGCTCTGCCGACGTTCACACACCCTCCTTTCTCGTGATTTCCACAAGACAATTATATCACTTTTCGACAAAAACCGCAATAGACAAAAGCGACAAGAACTGCTAAAATATTCACATGGACAAGCCAAAACGCAACCGAAATCGTGCCGTCAGATTTGCATTTACTTTGTCAAATCCGTTTGTGACGGATAACGTGAATATCGTCAACATGGACGAATTGACGGCGGAACAACAAGGTTACGCACGGACGCATCATGATTTTTCATTTCACAAGTTGCCCGAAAATGAAAAGTTCTTTTTGTTCCACCATTGCCAATATGAAAAGCGACTTGTCAAAGATGACCCGACTTCCGCAATCCCTGTAATTGGCGAGCGTATCTTTTTCAAAGACTACAAATCTGCACAAGAATATTTCAAAACGATAGAATACATTGATTATTTTTGCTTTCAATATGAACGTGGCGAAAAGACGGGGCTTCTGCACTTGCAAGGGTTTTTGCATTTTAAGCGACCTATGGACATGAAAGTTGTACACAAACTGTTTCCAACTTGGCACTTACACAAATGCGAGGGGTCTAATTACGATTGCGTGGCATATTGCAACAAACCGAAAACAAGGGTAGAAGGATATGATTTCTTTTCTTGGGGCGATTTGGTGGAAGAAGGACAACGAAAACTTGACCAGACAAAACTTAAAAGTTATATCAAAGACCGCACACCATACGAGCAGATTTTGGAAGATAACTCTTGGCACGCCGTTATGAACGGCACTAAAATTATTGACGCTCAACAATTATACTTGCAAAGCGTTTGGAAAAATGTTGTCCGCAACGTCCACGTGGTTTATATCTATGGCAAAGAGGGTGCAGGCAAAACAAGTTACTATGAGCGTGTTTTAGGTTGCCAACCACAAGACGCACATATCATCGGCGAATATGACACGGACTTTCGCAAGGGTATGTTTGACGAATACAACGCCCACGACATTTTGATTTTTGACGAGTTCGATAGTTCGGTGGATATTACAAAAATGAATACATGGCTCAATGGTCGCCCATGTTCTTTGACGGCACGTGGCAAAAATAAAACTGCTACATTTACAAAGGTTTTTATAATCTCAAATTACCCAATCGACCACCATTGGCGAAAACAACGGCAAGACCCCGAAAATTCAAAAGAGCCGTCCTATCGTGGATTCTTGCGTAGGGTCAACGAAATTATCTATATGCCAGACCAAAACATTTACGAGTGGCAGAAAGGCAAGCCAAGTGACGAGATAATCGCAGCACTTGAAAAACAAGGTGCAGAAGTTAAAATAAGTGAGGTGCAATCATGAGCAATGAAAAAAAGCCAACAAAAAAAGAGATTAGAATTATGACAATGCGAGAGATGGTCGACATAGAATTCAATGTCCCCGATGTTTACATGGGGCATTTTGACGAACGTGATGACCGCGAGTATGGCAAATGGCTCTCAAGTCTTACAAAATACTTTGACAAGATATTCGCCATGAAATCAAAGCACATGGAACGCACGGGCGATATGATTGACATGATGCTAATATTCCTTGACAAATACCCCGAACTATTTGCCGAGAACAACGACGAAGTAACACGTGATATGATAAAGTTTTCACTTAACCAACACATCATAAAATGCCAACGATTCATTGACAAGATTGACGGAATCGAAAAAGACCTTGACCTACCGATACATTGACCGCTTGCGTGTTTTCTTTCCCTTTCGCCCAAATCACAAAATGCACGAACGCAAAAAGCAGTCAAGAGTAGACGTCCGCAGGAAAACTCTTGACTGCTTTTTGTGGCTCGTGCTACGAAACAAGGGCGAAAGGGGAGAAAACACAAGGGACAACGCACCTAATATCATCACGCACCATCCAACCTTTCCCAGAGCCCACGCCGTAGGCAAAAATTTTATACATTTCAATTTGCATTGCAAAGCGAATTAAAGCATGATATTATTTAATATGAGCAAAGGTATTGCAAAACCTTTTTTGAAATGGGCAGGTGGCAAAGGGCAACTTTTAGAAAAGTTTGGCGAACTTTATCCTGCTGATTTCAAAGTGTATATAGAGCCATTTGTTGGCGGTGGCGCAGTCCTTTTTGATGTGTTGCAAAGATTTAATGTTGAGCAAGCAGTCATTATCGACTTGAACAAAGAACTTATAAATTGCTATCGTTGTATCAAGGAAGATGTAAATGAAATTATTAAACAACTGGATCAACTAAAAGTAAAATTCATTTCACTAAGCCTTGATGAGCAAGCAAAATTTTATTTGGACATTCGCAAGCGATATAACGAAATAAAACTAAACGGCAAGTATGATTTTGAAAAAGCCGCCGATTTTATTTTTTTGAACAAGACTTGTTTTAATGGTTTATACCGAGTTAATAGCAAGGGAGAGTATAACGTGCCATTTGGCAAATCAAAAAACCCTTGTATCTACGATGTGGACAACTTAACTCTAATTTCAAAGTTACTGCAAAAGGTCACAATTTTATATGGTGATTACAAGCAATGTTTGAATTACACAACAGAGAACACTTTTCTTTATTTTGACCCACCGTATCGCCCACTAACTACATCTGCATCTTTTGTTGGATATTCACAAAATGGTTTTAATGATGATGACCAAAAGCAACTTGCCAAACTTGTAAGACAATTAAGCAAGCAAGGGTGCAAAGTTATGCTTTCAAACTCTGATCCGAAAAATTCTGATCTGAATGATAATTTCTTTGACGACTTGTACAATGGTTTTGGTATAATGCGAATTAAGGCAAGGCGAATGATAAATTGCCAAGCAGACAAGCGTGGAGATATAACTGAAATAATTGTTCGGAACTATAACAATGCTGAAATAAACAAACAAAGGAGAGTGGTGTAATGAGAAATTTTAATGAATGGTTGAGCAAATTCAAAATTAGTATTTCTGACTTCGGGTACTATATAAATTTTAACAAGGTGTACCGAAATGTGGACTCAATAAAAATTGAACTTGGAGCGCTGAGTTCTCTTGTAAGATCAAAAAATATAGAAAAAGATTTCCGTGAATTATTTAACAAACTTCCAAGCGTTGCAAGATGTATCCCGATACTTTTGGCGATTCGTGACCAAATTGTATATGTCACCCACCATAATGAAAACTATGTTTTCAATTTCACAAAATGTGATGTTGAAGAGTGTGTTTTATTTATGAGTGAGTCGGGCTTGTTTGATTTAATTTCAAACCATCTAACTGGCAACATTATTGACTATACTACTGGCGTTGAAGTAGGCTTGGACTCAAATGGAAGAAAGAATCGTGGCGGAACACTGATGGAGAATATTGTTGAGCAACATATCAAAAACTCTGGATTTTCATACTTCAAAGAGATGAAAGTGAAGACTATCGAGGGAAATTGGGGAATAAACTTGTCTGGAATCCCAGACAACAAGAAGTTTGATTTTGTCATCAAAACTGATACAACGATATATGGTATTGAGACAAATTTCTATGGTGGAAATGGTAGCGGTTCAAAATTGAATGAAACTGCTAGAAGTTATAAATTGATTGCAGAGAAGTCAAAAAACATCAAAGGATTTAAATTTTTTTGGATAACTGACGGGACATCTTGGAGAAACGCAAAAAATGATTTGAAAGCAACTTTTGATATTCTTGATGATATTTACAATCTTGTCGAACTTGAAAGTGGAGTTTTATCAAAGGTTATAAAATAATGGAAAAGCAATTTGAACTTGAAACCAACACAGTTTGGAGTTTCAAAGAGCGTGGCAAGTGGGCGACCCATGATTCCAAGTATCGTGGCAATTTTTCGCCGTATGTTGCAAAAAACATTATCTTGCGTTACTCGAAAGAGAATGATTTGGTTCTTGACATGTTCGTTGGTGGTGGAACAACTTTAATAGAATGCAAACTCAATAATCGCAATGCAATAGGAATTGACATCAACCCCAAAGCCGTAGAATTGACCACAAACAAATTAAACTTTGATTCGTTATACAGTCCGCAAATTAAAGTTTATCAAGGCGATGCAACCTGTTTTGCTCTTGACGACAATTCTGTTGACCTTATTTGCACGCATCCGCCTTATGCAGATATCATAAAATATAGCGAATATATTGACGGCGATTTATCACATTTGCCAATAAAACCTTTTCTTGAAAAGATTGAACAAGTCGCAAGAGAATGTTACCGAGTTCTACGAAAAGATAAGTATTGCACTATCGTCATGGGAGATACTCGCAAAAATGGGATGGTACAACCGCTTGGCTTTCAGGTAATGCAAAAATTTTTATCCGCAGGGTTCAAAATAAAAGAAATCATAATCAAGGAGCAACATAACTGCAAGGCAACTGGCTTTTGGAAAACTAACAGTGAAAAGTTCAATTTTCTATTGCTTGCTCACGAGTATATTTTTGTTTTCAAGAAATAATTATCGCTTCTCGGACTCATCTAATCTTTTGAATAAATGAGATAACAAGCAAAGCATATCAAGACAGTCTTTTTCTGTGAATAGACCCTCATCTCTTAAAGATGTTTCTTCTTCGTGTGCCAACACATTTCTTGCCCCTGTTAAGATTCCAACAGACAAATCTCTTTGTGCCGCTTCTATATTGTCGAGTGTTTTTTGTCGGAATTTGCCAGTTGGTTTCGGACTATATTTTGCTGTTGCTTTGAGAATTTTAGTTGAATCAATACCAAAAGCGGTGTTCAGTATATGATTGTCGTCATCACTTATTATTTCTGCCTTGTCTTTAACTGCATTCAAATATTTTTTTATTGATTCACTAAACGCCTTGTAATAATCTCTTTTCTTGTAAGAATTTTCCGCTGACGATTTAACATCGTTGTGCAACTCACGATAATGAAAATATGTATATGGCGGTAGTAACTCGTGGACATCCTTTATGACTGCGGAAAACTCTTCATTGTCAATTTCAGGTTTGTCGGAAATTTTCATAATTACACTAGATAATCTTGTTCTGATTTTGTCGGGTACTTTGTCGATCCATTCTGTTATGTTTATACCTACTTTTTCTGATACTTTATTTTCTTTTGCGTTCTTTCTGCCAATACTCCAATCTTTTACAATTTGCGTAATCATTTTCTGTAAATGTTTTTGCAACTGTTCGGCTTCCTCCATGTCCCAACTTAAAGATTGCCTATCTGTCGAAATCAAATCTTTTTCGAATTCGTCAAGAAAATCTGCTTCAATCCAGCCAGTCACATATGAAAAAGCGTGACCTGCTTCTTTATACCCAAAGAAGCAGGGAATATTTGCTAACCGACCATTTACATATAACGTAATGCCACGCAAATCTTGTCTTATTGGTTTAATGGTCGAGAGAATTTTCCCTTTGAGTTCGTTCTTATATCGGTAATCACTTTCGACTTTTTCTGAAAGTTTTTTTACATCCCAAGAAAATTCTTCGTTTAGGTTTGTGTAGATAAGATCCCTAGACAATTCAACTTTTTTGCCTCCATTCCTAGAAACCGATACTAAAAAATCTTTTCCGAAACAGTTGAAAAGTTTTGATAAAGATGCGGCAGTTGAAAATTCGTCAAAATCGGTTACCCTTGAAAGTTGTGACAAAGTTATTTTTGTTCCACATTGATTTGAATTGTTTACCCTTTTGTTTGATGGTGGAGTGTATATACCTGATGATTCATTAAGAATGGAATCCCAATTCAAGGTCAGAGATGTTTCTATTTTCTCCTTTGTTGTTTTAGTAACTATCTCAATGTTTTTGCCAATTCCAAACAATGCTAACTTGCCAAGACCTTTTCTGCCAGTAATCTTTCTTTTCTTTGCATTTTCTCGTTTCTTGTCTTCATCTCTTCTTCGCCTGCCTATTACTAGGAAATTATCTCTAACCTCATCATATGTCATTCCATCGCCGTTATCAGAAATTATGATTTGTTTGTCATTTCCCGCATCATTCAATTCAATCTCAACTCTTGTGGCATTAGCATCATAAGCATTTGATACAAGTTCCGCCAAAGCATATGGGATTTGTGAATACATTTTTATTCCAAGATGTTCAATAGTTCTTGGATCGAATTTTAGTTCAAGTGGTTTTTCATTTGTTGGAGTCATTATTATGTTTCCTTTTTTGCCTTAACATAGTCTATATGTTCTTTTATGCTTTCCCCAATAATTTCCCCCAATCTTACTGGAACGGCATTTCCTATATGCCTTGCTATGTCCTTAATTGAAAACAATTCTTTTGTAGGATCAATAAATTGATAATCGATAGGAAATGTTTGCAATAATGCACCCTCACGCAATGTCAATGCACGATCTTGTTCGGGATGTCCATATCGACCTGTTCCGTAGCAATAAAATTGTGTAGTCATTGTCGGACCAATTTTATCCCAAGACATTCTACCATATACTGATGTAAATGTCTGCCCACTTTCTTTTTTGTGGCAATCAAGCAAAAGATCGGAAGACCAATCACGCCACGAACCACCAGGCTTTGATGCTTGTATTCTTTTTATGTTTAACGGCGACAACTTTGCGGTGCGGTGCATAGGATCAGTTTTGCATATTTCCCCTGATCCAATCTTTGGCAAATTAAATATGTACTTTCTAACTGTAACAGTTTTTCTATCGTCCGTCGGTTCAATCAGTTTTATTATTCCAAGTCTAGATGCCACCAATACGAAACGTCTTCGATTTTGTGCAATTCCATAATCTGGGCAATATACAACTTTGTAATCAACTTTGTAATTGTGAGTTTTTAATATATCTAAAAATTTCGGGAATACAGTCGATTTTCTGATAGCAGGCACATTCTCCATAGAAACAATATCAGGCAAGGTTTCGTTTACAAGCCTACCGAACTGCAAGAGAAGATCGTACTTGTCATCGTTTTGATTATACTCGTCACCCATTTTCTTTCGCATAGTTGAAAAGGGTTGACATGGAGCACAACCGACCAGAACTTTCAACTCTTCGCTTCCGTAAAAATTGTTGATTTCGCTTGATTTGACTTCTGATATATTCCTTTCTAAAAATTGCGTATTGTTATTTGTTTCGTAAGCAAATTTACAAGTTGGATCTAGGTCAATACCTGCTACAACATCAAGCCCAACATTTTTCAGCCCTTTTGTAAGCCCTCCCACACCACAGAACAGATCAACGACTTTCGCCTGCATATATGCCATAATATATTATAGTGTATAAATTTTGTAAAATCAAGATAAATGTTTTACTGACTAAACAAAATAAAAACGGAAATGCGTGGTTGTCGGCGTAAAAATGGCAAGGGCAGAAAAACCGCTTGCGAAGTGTGGGTGGGGGCAAAGCCTTGTGCTTGCCCCCACACGCACGGTTTTTGTCGCTTGCCATTTTAGGCAACACCGCTTTGTTTCAATAAACAATCAAAATGAGTGCCACACAGACACCCATTTCAAGCGGTCTTAAATTGTCTTTAACTCCTTTTTATTTTAGTTTTTCACTTGTGAGTGAATATGTGTGTGAAACCACGAGTGGAGCCCACCAAAATCCCTTAAAAACCTACTATTTCCACATTTTTGTTGCAGTGGGTAAAATGTTGTGGTAAAATAAAGTATGAACGTATCGCTTAACGTAAACAAAATAATAAAGACCGCGAACAATGTTGCGCTCGCGGACTCGAGCCCAATGCCTACTATGCCTGTGCATTTGCTGTATGGGATTTGTGCGGTGCAGAGTTGTTTGGCCGCAAAATACCTATCCACGGTTGGTATCAACCTTGACACAATCACGAGTGTCAAAATGGTTCATCGCCCAGACATGACGATTTCCGCGATTTTAAAAGAAGCAAATCAAATAAGTTTGGAACTTGGACAAAATGCGGTTGTGTCCGAGGCGTTGTTATTTGTTCTTTGTGCCCAATGCAACCAAACTACCGAAGTCATAAATTCTTTTGGTAAAGACACGTGCAGGACTCTTGTATCTTTGATTTTAAAAGGCGCGGGAATTGACCCGAAAAAGTTGACTCTCCTTACCAAAGAACCAAAAGTTTCCCCCGATTTTGGATTGGATGAATTTGAAATGGTTACATCTTTTGCTGGTTCAAACCAAAAAGCAAAACCCGAAACCACACAAAGCAACAGTAAATTGCCCGCGGATATTTTGGCACTTGGCTGCGACGTGACCGCACGTGCACGCGACGGCAAGATTGACGCTATCATTGGTCGAGATGAAGAAACGGCACGCGTTATTGAAATCTTGTGTCGTAAAACAAAAAATAACCCCGTCCTAATTGGTGAAGCAGGTGTTGGTAAGTCGGCTATTATAGAGGGCTTGGCACTCAGGATTGTCGAGGGGAATGTGCCGACTTTGCTCAAAGATAAAACAATTTTCTCGCTTGATATTGGTTCCTTAATGGCAGGTACAAAATTCCGCGGTGAACTTGAAAGCCGCCTTGACGGCCTAATCAAAATGGTGACCACGCGCGATGATGTCATTTTGTTCATCGACGAACTCCACCAAATCACGACCGCAACGGGCAAAGAGGGCGAAATTGGTATATCCGAAATGCTTAAACCCCGCCTTGCTAGGGGCGAGATGCAAACCGTTGGCGCAACAACCACCGAGGAGTACCGCAAGTTTATTGAAAAGGACGCGGCATTAGAGCGCAGGTTCCAACCAATCATTGTCAATCCGCCAAACAAAGACCAAGCCATTGAGATTCTTCGCGGTATCAAACCAAGTTTTGAAAAATTCCACGACCTCATGATTTGTGATGATGCGATTATTGCGGCGGTTAATTTGTCTGACCGATATATCACCGACCGAAACCTACCTGACAAAGCCATTGATATGCTTGACGAGGCGTGCTCGAAATTGCGCGTAAACCGAAGCGGGGACGACACGCCTTATATAACCGCGGACGCAATTGCGGATGCGGTGTCACGCGCAACGGGTATCCCTGTGTCCAAAATGACTGGCGGTGACCGCGAAAATCTTATTAACCTCGAATCGGAACTTAAAAAAGACGTCATCGGCCAAGATGCTGCAATTACATTTATTGCAAAAGCCATCCGCCGTTCACGCGCAGGTGTCGGTGACCCGAACCGCCCAGTTGGTTCGTTTATGTTCCTTGGGCGCACGGGGGTCGGTAAAACCGAAGTTTGCCGCGTCCTCTCAAAACAACTTTTCGCGTCAGAGCGTTCGCTTATAAAACTAGACATGTCCGAATACACCGAGGCACACAGCGTTTCAAAACTTATCGGCGCGCCTCCTGGATATGTCGGTTTCGACGACGGCGCGATTTTGTGCGACAGAGTCCGCCGCAATCCGTACTGCATAGTCCTGTTCGACGAAATCGAAAAAGCCCACCCCGATATTTACAACGTGATGCTGCAAATCCTTGACGAGGGGCGTTTATCTGACAACCGCGGCAAGACCACCAGTTTCAGAAACGCAATTATAATAATGACAAGTAACGCGGGCGTTGAAAACCTCTCCAAGACTTCGCAAATCGGCTTTTCGTCTGGCGAGGGAAGCGGCAACCGCGAAGAAGAACTTGTTTTACAGGGACTTAAAAAACGGTTCAAGCCCGAATTCATCAACCGCATAGATAACATAGTTGTGTTTAATTCTCTCACACTTGAAAACATCGTTAAAATCACCGACCTCGCTGTTAAAGCCCTTGGTCGCAAAATGGAATCAATTGGACTCAAATTGGTCATCGGCAAAGGTGTTGTTGAACACCTCGCAAAAAAAGGCTATAACCAAGAATATGGCGCGCGCCCAATTAGGCGTTTGGTGCAAACAGAACTCGAAGACCCAATCGCCGAAACAGTGCTTTCAGGGGGCGAGCATACAGTTGTCCGCGTTTCGGTTGAAGGCGAAAAAATTAATTTGACGACAGAATAGTTTTCATATACACTGAGTATATGGAAATAACGATACACACACGTAATTACATAACCTCTAAGAAATTTCAAGACCTTGTTGAAAAGAAACTTTTGCGAATTGAGAAGTACTTTGCAAAGGATGCGTCTTGTACTGTTGTATGTTCGAAGATTGGTAATACCGAGCGGATGGAACTTACAATCTCGACAAAGACCCATTCGTTTCGTGCCCAGTCCGAGAGTAAAAATATGTTCTCGAACATAGACAGTGTTTTGTCAAAGATAGAACGGCAAATTGTTCGTAACAAGGAAAAACTCCGTGCGACGATTAGGAAAGAGGCGATTGAGGAAAAGCGTTATGCGTATTCAAAAACTAAACAAATTGTGAAACTTGCACCTGCGCAGGTTAAAAAGAACAAGTCTTTTGAAATCAAAATCTTGTCAGATAAAGAGGCCGAGGTTAATTTGGCGACCCTCGACCACAATTTTTATATTTACGCCGATGAAGCCACGCGCGACGTCAAGGTTATGTACAGGCGTGCGGATGGGCACGTTGGTATTATTGATGTGACGAACGCGACTATTGAAGCGGGAAAGACTAAGAAATAATTGTATAGTCGTCCAGATTTTTTTTAACGTCAGAATTAGGTTTATTGTTCATCTGCATAATTAAGGGGAGCAGTGACATCATTGACGGTTTTTCACCTTTTAGTAGCGGGAGGACGGCGACCATCATTGGGTTGTCATCAAACATATTTTCGCCCAAAAGCCCAAGCAACATAGACGGGTCAAAGGACGGCTCGGGCTCTGGTATGGGATTGGAGTTCTGTACGTAGTCAGGTTCACGAGTTGGCTCTGGGGTGGGTTCGCCAGAAAAACCTTGTTGCACTTTAAAAGCGGATGTCTTTTCGCGATGTTCGCCGTGTTGATGTTTAGAGGCGGAAGTTTCGCTGGGGGTTGATTCTTTTTGGGGTGGAGTCCCGCCAAAATCTGCGATGTTTAGAACGGTTGGCTCTTGCCAATTGCGAATATCTATGCTCTTTGCCATTGCTATTAATATGTGGGACTATTTAGTTCCTTGCAACACGGCGTCAAGTTTTTCACGTTGCTCTTTGTTCAAAAAAGGTTTGAGGCGCGCTATTGTTTTTCGCATGCTCTCACCACCGTCTTTTTGTTCTTGTTCCGCTGCGTACTTGGCGAATTCAAAAATTAGTTCTTCGTCTGAAAGTTTGTTGTACTGTTCAATAATTTTTTTCAAATCTGATTGGTTCATGTTTACATCATATGAGCGGTGGTGTATACTTGGTTCATGTTTTTAGACAAAGTTGTAATTCACATAAAGGCGGGCGACGGGGGCAATGGTCATACGTCTTTTCATCGTGACAAAATGACAATGCGCGGAGGCCCAAACGGCGGTGACGGCGGGCGCGGTGGTGACGTTATTTTTGTTGGAACAACACGGGTGGATAACCTGATTGATTTCCGCTTTGTAAAAAATTATAAGGGCGAGGATGGGACAAGCGGACGCCCAGGCAGAAAGGACGGACCATTTGGCAAGGCAATAGAAATTCCTGTGCCGCTCGGGACAAAAATTTTTGACTCAAGTGGAAACATTGTTGCGGACATAACAAATGATGGGGAACAATTTGTGGCACTTAAAGGCGGGGCAGGCGGGCGAGGTAATGCACACTTTGCGACGAGCAGGCGACAGACCCCGAACTTTTCACAGACGGGTATCAAGACCAAAGAACACACTGTTACATTGGAACTTAACTGTATCGCGGACGTCGGAATTATCGGTTTTCCAAATGTGGGAAAGAGTACTTTTTTGTCGATTGTCACGCGCTCGAATCCAAAGATTGGGAACTATCCATTTACTACTTTGCACCCGAACATAGGCGTTTTGGCGTCACAGCGTGACCATGGCGCGAAAATCGGCGGTTCTGTTATCTTTGCCGACATCCCAGGTCTTGTTGAGGGAGCGCA
>WQSK01000008.1 GCA_009787915.1 Bacillota bacterium | reverse complement strand
ACAAAATTACGCCCGCCATAATCGCGAGGGAAAAACACAGGACGAATACCCGCACAAATTGTATTTTAGTCATTTGTTTTTTCCCCATCATAAGTACATAGTTATTTTGCATCAAAAGTCACAAAATAGTCAAACAAAAAACCGCCCCACATCAATAGGGCGGTTTTAAAAATTCGTTCGTAAATTAGTTGTTGTTTCCAGGGCGTGGGATAAAGAGTGCGACAAGTCCAAGTGTGAAAAGCACAAGCGGCATGAATAGCAAAGTAATAAGATAGTTCACCCCGTTTGCTACCCCGTTGAATCCAGAGCCGTAACGGAACACGTCCGCGACGTTCCCCATGTTCATGAAGAATGCAACCAAGGATATGGCTGCGGCCACAAACATTACAAGCGCAACAATTTTTTTCAGTTTCCACAAAAGTATCATCATTAATTTCCTCCTTTTTATGATGTACTCCTATTATAGTTGCCTTTGGGGCTTTGGTCAACTATAATTACCACATTATGGTTCCACACATAAAAAACTTTACCGCCGCCGAGATTTTGGGCCTCTCGGGTTTTGTGATTTGCTTGCACGGTTTTGGCACAGGCAAACACGGTTCAAAAATCGCGCGCCTTATGTCAGAGTTGTCGGCACAAAACATCGGTGCGGTTGCGATTGACCTGCCAGAACATGGCGAGAACAAAAACAAACTCACAATCGACAATTGTATAAAAGACATTGCGGAGATTGAAAACCACCTGCGCCAATTTAATAAACCAATCAGTTTTTACGGCTGTAGTTTTGGTGGGTATACGACACTTGCGTATCTTTTGAACAACAAAAATATTTACAAGAACATTTTTCTGCTGGTTCCCCTCATCGATGCGTACAAGAAATATTTGCCAAGACTTGGCCAAGTTTATGGTAAAACCAATATTGTTTTTACAACAGAATTTGTGAACAGCACAAAAAAGTTCGACGTGATTAAAAACGCAAAGAATTACAAGAACCTAGATATCGTTTACGCCGAATTCGACCAAACGGTTGACAACAACGATATTCTAAACTTTGCCAAAGCAACGAAATCGAACCTATACGAAATAAAAGGCGCAAACCATTGGTTTGAAAACGAGGGTGAACTTGACCAAGTTATGAAAATCGCAATTGAGGTCTTTACACGATGAGACTTTGTATTTTTCGGGAAGAAACCTTTTACAGTTTTTCGATAAGGAAAAGGCAAAGGCTTTTGCGTCGGTTTGAAAAAATGCGTGCAAGAAAAGAAAGGCGCAAAAAGTTCAAGGTTTTGTATGATACGGAAAAACGGCTTAAAAAAGAACTCTTGCGTCGCACAAAAAAAATTGGTGTGAACGTTGCGTTTCCTGAAAAAGCGTTGGGCTTTGTCGCAATGGATTTGCCTGACACAATTTGGATTATCGCCGATGCCGAGAATGGCGGTTTTATGTACTATGTTTCAACCATGATTCACGAGGGAAAACACTTGCAAGCCTACAAGTGGTATATGGGAAAACTAAAACGTTTGACCCTCCACCGCAAGTACGACCTAAACGAACTGGCACGCGAGATGTATTACGGCGCGTCCATAGCAAAAGTTATTAATACAAGTAACGTGGCGCACAGGAACAGCGCGATGATTGACGAAAACATTGCCGAAGAAGCCGATGCCAAGGAAATTGTTTTGCTTTTAAAACACATGAGGTTAGACAACGAGGAACTTCACAAAAAAATTGACCGTATTATTCTTCGGTATTATTTAAAAACAACTCCCGACGAAACCATTGTTTTTGAGGGTACAAATGGGGAAAGACTCTCCCAAAGTCAGGTCAAACCATATATTTACGCCCAAGCGGAAAAAGGTTTGTTGCCAACCAGTATCCCTTTTTCAAACAAAGCCTGGCGTCGTTTTAAACCGCGTTTGATTAAACAAACAAAAATTCTAAAAATGGTTGACGAGTTAAAAGACCTTATCGCCTCCAACCCCGAACAATACCAAATTAAAAAGCAAGAGTTTATTCAGTTAATTCTTTGTCCGAAGGGGCGATAAATTTGCAGAACCCAACAATTTGCCGAAGCCCTGGTTTTATCTCGTGCGATTCGCCAGGGTTACAGGTTTCAACCCTGCCGTCCTCAAAGAAATAGGTTTCACTGTCATCGGTGTGCGTGTGCCTTTTGATACCGTCACCCTCGTTTAAAATCAACTTCCCTGCAAGGGTCGCACCAGGCAACAAGTCATCCTGCGGGATTGTTACCTTAAGCGGTTTTCCAATAACAAGGTCTTTTGAAATTGGGCTTAAAAGTTTCATGCTTGAACCATGTTTTTTAAGCCACTCTTGTTTTTTTAGATTTTTACTCATGTAACGAGTATAGCACAAAAACGTTTGCTTTTCAATACTTTTTCAAAATTTCTAACGCCGTTCCCGTTTCGATTATCCGCCCCTCTTTCAGCACAATTATCTTGCCCATTTCTTTGAGGGTAGTCAAACGGTGAGCAATACAAATAATTGTCTGGGTATCAAAGTATTTATTGATGTTATCTTGGACTTTGAACTCGGTGTCATTGTCGAGGGAACTTGTTGCTTCGTCGAAAACAATGATTTTGGCGGAACGGAGAAAAATACGGGCAAGTGCAATCCGTTGACGTTGACCGCCACTGAGTTTAATACCACGCTCTCCCACAATTGTTTGATATTTGTTTTCTAAGGAATCAACAAAACCGTGTAACTCTGCACGCTTTGTGGCGCAAATGATTTCTTCTTCCGTCGCATTGGGTTTTGCAATACGGATGTTTTCCATTATTGTGTCATGGAGGAGGATTGTTTCTTGTGGCACAAAACAAATGTTGTCGTAAAGGGACTCCCCCGAATAGTTCGCAATGTTTTTGCCGTCAATAAGAATCTCGCCCTTTTGTGGTTGGTAAAACCTAAACAAGAGATTCACAAACGTTGTTTTACCGCTCCCTGAAACACCGATTATGCCGACCTTTTGACCCGCATTGATTTCGAGGTTCAAATTCTCGAACACGTTTTTGGTTGTGTACTTAAACGTGACGTTTTTAAATTCGATTGTTGGTTTTTCAACAACCAATTTCTCCGTTTGAATACAAGCAAGGTTATTATCGTCATACAACAAATCGTAACAATCCCGCAACTTTACCATCTTCTCGGCAATACCTGAATAGCCCCAACCAATTTGTATAGACGAACCTTGCAGGGTTAAGATACTTGTAGCCACAAAGACAAGACTTCCGATTGTCATAATACCTGCATCAAACTGCGTTACCGAAAACCACATTGCAAAGCCAAAGAGTACAATCGTTGTGAAACTTGTCGGTATATAAAACCACCATTTGTTTGAATGAGCCCGTGTTTGCAAGGCTATACCCTCGCCACGTTTTTTACTGAGTTTATCCGAGAATCTACCGACAGAGTTATATGTCCTAAGCGATGTAAAATTTAAAACCGCATCGTTCAAATAACCTGTATGTTCACGATACTTGACCGCGACTTGGCGAATTAATTTTACGTGCTTCTTGCGTAGGTAAAAACAAAAAGCAACCACATAGACAACAAAATATAAACCTGCAACAAGACCTATCCAAAAATTAATCGCGAACAACATTATAAGGCTGGTTGCAAATGTCGCTATGTCGCGAAAATTGTTGTTGAACATATCGCTGTTAAGTTGATACACATTCTCGCCCACTGCGGTTACACTTGATGCTATTTTCCCACTGTGGTTATCGGTAAAGAAAGTGTAACTTTTCTTGTTCAAATCTGAAAAGATTTTGCGTGTGATAAAAGGTTGTTGACGACGATAAGCCCAAATCTTCACAGACGCGTTTGATATGAAATCAAAACCAACTTCTAGGATTTTGATTCCAATAATGATTCCAATAGCAATATAAAGGTCACGAATTTGAAACCCGTCTTGCAAAGGCATATCAATAATGTCGCGGATAATAAAGTTTCGGATTAAAATCCCCGCGTGAAAAATAATCGATGCAACAAAGAATAAAATAACCAACCCTCTTATAGGGCGATAAAGTGAAAAGAAAAATCGGGCGAAACCACTTTTATTTTTTGCGTTCGTCATCAGCGAATTGTAAAAGCCACCCTTCGTGTAGTGCCTGTAAACAATGTGTTACCCTCACGTACGAAAGCAATTCGGTGCGTAGTTCCTGTGCAAATGTTGTTTCCTCGAACCGTGAACGCAACCCTGTGTGTGGTTCCCGTACAGATGTTATTCCCGCGAATGGTGAACTGTACCACTGGCGAGCCTGGGCGCGTAACATTGTTTCCGCGAACCTCGAACTCGACCCTATGACTTACTCCTGTGCAAATTCTCATACCTTATTATATCACCGCTTGACAACGTCGCCAAACGATTTTAGCCGATTTTTATTCCGCCGTCGACTGGGAGAATCGAACCCGTTATATAATCTCCTTTGTCACCAAGCAAAAACCAAACCACTTCCGCAATCTCGGTGGGTTTTGCAAAACGTCTTTTCAAAATAGTCTTGCGTTCACTTTCCAAAAACTTTTTGTCCAACTGCGTGTTCATATCCGCGGATTCTACCCAGCCAGGCATGATTGCATTAACACTAACGAACGGTGCAAACTCTATTGCACAGTTTCGCGTGAGGTTATTAAGTCCCGACTTGGATGCGTCGTAATCGACACTCTGAGGATACGTGGTATGCACGCCATTGGTCGAGGATATATTAACGATTCTGCCCGACTTGTTTTTAAACATTTTCTCCCCAAGTTTTTGCGAGAACAAAAACGGTGCGAACAAGTTGACCTTAAAAACATCCTCGAAATCATTCCAAGTGCGGTCAGCAAAATCTTTGTCTTCAACAAACCCTGCACAGTTCACAAGACCATACACATTTGGATACTTTGCCAATATTTTTGAACAAAGATTTTCAACCTCGGTTTTGTTTCTAAAGTCACACTGGAAAACCTCAGAGTTTGGAATCTCGCGATTAAGCACCTCTGCCGACTTCTTATTGGTGTGATAATGAACAAGGATTTTTGCCGTGGGGTCGTTCTTTGCAATAACACGGCAAATAGTCGAACCAATACCGCCCGATGCACCCGTTACGAAATAGACTTTTTCTTCTTTGTTTGCCATAACAAAATTATATCATTCCTCGGTTTGGCTGGCAACAACAAACCACGTTTTTGCGTCACCTTTCTTTCGCACCAAAGACCAAACTCCGTTTAACTTTTGTCCGTGCAAATGAAATCGTATATTGCCCGACTCTAAACCCTTTGGCATATCACAAAGATATTCAAAAAACCCTTTGTCCCAAATCGTCACGGTGCCTCCGCCGTATTCGCCTTGCGGTATGGTGCCCTCGAAATTGCGGTATTCAATGGGATGGTCCTCGACGTGGACGGCAAGACGGTACTCGTTTGGTTTTTCGGACAAACCCTTTGGCACAGCCCAACTAAGAAGCACCCCGCCATGCTCAAGGCGCAAGTCATAATGCTTGGCACGTGATTCGTGGTACTGAATCACAAAACGCAATTTTCTTTTACTCTCGGCTGTATCTTTCTTTTTTGATTTTAGACCTTGGGGCTCTTTTGAAAGCCCAAAATCCCGCTTAGCATTGTATTCTGAAAGTTCCCTCATAACCAGATTATAGACAAAATGATTTTGCATATTTAAATCCGTGTGCAATACTTTTATATGAAAACGATTATACACGCGAAGAACTATGTCGTCAGCGAAAGACTTAAAAACATCATCCACAAAAAGATTGAATGGCTGGACAAGTATTATTGCGAAGATGTTGTTTGTACAGTGGTTTGCTCGCGCATCGGAAAGTACGAACGCATGGAAGTCACCATAAGTACAAACGGGCATATCTTTCGCGCCCAGACCGAGAGCAAAAATATGTACGCAAACATCGGCATCTGCCTCGAAAAAATCGAGTACCAAATCCAAAAGTACAAATCCAAATTCAAAGGGTTTTTGCGAAAAGAAAGTTTTGACAAAAAACCGCTTGCTTCGACGATGAAGAAACTTATGTTTGATGCCCAAATAAACAAAAAAAGACAATACGATATAAAAGCCCTGACACCCGACGAAGCGGTAATGGCACTGGATTTATCAGACAGCAGTTTTTACACCTACGCACATAAAAAGACGGGTCATGTCAATATCATCTATAAACGCCAAGACGGAAACATTGGAATCATCGAATTGACCAACGCAAAGAAAATAAAATAATTTCTACTTATTATTAATCCAATAGCGTTGTAAAATCTCGCCGTTGTATGGAATCTCGTTTTCCAAAACACCGCCGTTTGCCAAGATTGTTCTCCGTGACGCCTCGTTTGCTTTTTTGCACGTAACCAAGACCCTATCAATCCCCAACTTTTTCGCCTCGGGCAAACACAATCGGAGCATCTCCTTGGCGTAACCTTTTTGGCGTTCGTCATGGGCAACCATGTACCCAATATGTCCGCCCGAGTTCAAAAGATGTTCAGAGAGTCTATGCCTAAGATTAACCGAACCAACAATTTTGCCATCAGTTTGACGCACCGCAACAAATTGTGACGCAGGCACATATCCGTCTGGCAAATTTATACCAAGCCAATAATCCTCGCATTTTTGCAGCCACTCGGCAACAGACAACACGTCCAATTCTGATACACCGTGCATGTTCGCGGTTTTGGAAATCGCCTCTTTATATGCTTCCAGTTCGGGGGTGTTTTCTTTCGTTGGCTTAACCAGTTTTAATTCCCCGTTTTTCATTTGTTCACCACCTTTCCGTCAAAGACATAAACATCAATTTCGTCCTTTGTCGGCACTTCAAAATTATCGTTACACTTTTTCAACAACCCCTCGCAAACAAAGTACGCACTATCTCTACCTTGCCTAACCTCTTTGTTTCGTTTTGCAATTTGTTTTTCCCACCTATCTTTTGAAACGTCAACATAGTGCAACTCGACCGCAATCCCATTACTTTCAAAAAACTCTTTGGCTTCCTGTCGTTGACTCTTTTTCCAACCACCGTTGTCAAGAACAACATCTGCACCTGCCCTACAAATCTCAACCGCTTTTTCTTTTAAGTATTCAAAAACTTTGTGAGTCATCTCGTCATGAGTTTCACAATATTGTCCGAATAATCTAAGCATCAACTCGTCACGGTTTAACCGCACAATATTCTTTTGTCTAAGCAATCCGTCCGCATAGGTCGTCTTACCGACACCGATTTTTCCACACAAGCAAATTACTTTCATTTCTTTCCAACAAGTTTCGCGGTTTCCATTGCAATCAAGAGTTCCTCATTCGTTTCAATCGCAAAGACCTTGACCTTGCTGTCTTTTGCGGAAACCTCTGTTGTCATAAAATTGTTATAGGCTTTATTGTTTAAACTCTCATCAATCTTGGCACCGATAAACCCAAGTTTTTCAACAACACGCCTGCGAATCAGCGGAGAGTTGTTTCCCGTACCCGCGGTAAACACAATCGCATCAACCCCATTCATGACGGCGGCATATGCACCCACATATTTTACCAAACGATGTACAAAAACATCGACGGCAAGCCCGCAATCTTTGTTGCCTTTTTCGGCGCCCGCAAAAATATCACGCGTATCGTTTGAACCAATATTCGCCATACCGTAAAGACCAGATTCTTTGTTCAAATAATCAATCGTTTGCTCGTGTGTTTTTTTAAGTGCTTTCCCAAGAAACCCAATTGCGGCGGGGTCAATATCCCCACTGCGCGTACCCATAACAAGCCCTTCCAATGGGGTCAGACCCATACTTGTTTCAACACTCTTGCCTTGGTCGATTGCACAGATACTGCAACCGTTTCCCAGGTGCAAAGAAATAATCTTCATCTTGTCACGAGGTTTCCCAGACAACTCTGCGGCTTTTTGCGAAACAAAATCATGACTCGGCCCATGAAATCCATAGCGACGAATACCGTGCTTTCTATAATTTTCAAACGAGATACCATAGAGATACGCCGCCTCTGGCATCTTGGAATGAAACGCGGTGTCGAACACCATAACGTTTGGGATTTTCGGCATGACCTTTTTGCACGCAAGCACACCCAACAAATTTACTGGGTTATGAATAGGTGCAAAACACGAATTGTCCTCGACCTGTTTAATGGTTTTGTCTGTGGCAAGGGTTGGGCTGCAAAAACTGCCTCCGTGAACAACACGATGACCAAAAGCATCAATCCTTAAACCGCCCAATCTCTCGAACGCCAATTTGATTGCCTCGCTGTGGTTTTTCGGAGGAATCTCGTTGTTGTAATTTTCGTCCGTAATTGGCACATCGGATTCGCCGATGCGGTAAACTCCGCCTTTTTGGATTACCTTTTTTGTACTCATTTCAATGAGTTGGTACTTCAATGTCGAAGACCCTGAATTCAATACTAAAATGTTCATAATTAATCTTTAATATAAATCAGTGGTCTTGTCAAACGATTACTGTATTTACCGATATCTTTTATCAACTGGTCGCGCACAGAATTCGGTCTAAGGTCAACCTCACCAAGTGTTTTCACATCCAACCAAACGGGTTCATACGTTCCCGTCAAGGCGATTTTGTCTTTATCGGTGTATTCCTCGGCATCAGTTTTTTGGGGTTCGCCACTTTTATAGTTACAAACGTAAAACACGTTGATACCCGCCCAGTTGTACTTATATATTGAACGCATAGCCACGCTCTTGACACTCGTTTCTTCTGTAACTTCGCGAACGACTGCTTCCCGCGCGGTTTCGCCCTCATCAACATGTCCCCCTGGGAAAACAAAATAATCTTCACCGTTTTTGTGTCGCTTTATAGCAAGGAGTTTATCGTCCCTTAAAACAATCCCTCGTGCAATCGGCACAGGGAGTTTATCCCACCATTTTTTCTTTGGGATGTGTTCAAAATTTAAAAGCATCCCCTCTAACGAACTTTTTAATGCCTTGGAAAATTCGTCACGGTTTTCATAGTCTTTTGGGTATATCGTCGTTCCGACTTTGATTTTGGTTAAACGGCATGGCCTTGATGCACGGCTTGAAACAACAGGGATAACTGGAACCCCCGCTTTCATAGCAAGCATCGCCGTACCGCTTTGAATTTCAATACCTTGTGAGGAATCAAGATTTCTTGTGCCCTCGGGAAATATCGCCAAGGACTCGCCATTTTTTAATATGTTCAAACTGTGACGAATCACCGCAATATCTTTGCCTGGGCGCAACGGAAAACCATTCATAGAACGCAAAAACCAATTCAAACACGTCCCTGGTTTAAACAGGGATTCTTTCCCGACAAAGTGTAACTTGAACCCTGGGAAAGCCAAGAAAAACGTCGCCACGTCCATGCCGCTCCGATGTTGGAGCGCAAAAATCACGGGTTTGCCTTTATGTTGTTTTACTTCTTTTTTGTTATAGTAACGCGTTGGATAGACAATATGATATGGTACCGTCACAAACAATTTCAAGAACCTGCGAAACGTCGTCGCACCAAACGGTTTTTGAAAATCCTTTGGGACATAGTCTTTCTTTTTTGATTCTATACGTGCTTCTTTGTTTCTTTGTTTTTCTATAATTTTTACTATCTTATCAACTGTTTGTTCTAAATTAAGTCTTGATGAATCAACAACAATTGCATCCTTAACACGAACCAAAGGACTTATTGGTCGGGTCTTGTCCATGATGTCGCGCTTGTTAATCCCCTGTTTGACCTTTTCCAAGGTCAAAGTCGAGCCCTGTTTTGCTTCCTGGGCATGGCGTCGCTTTGCACGAACGCTCAATGATGAAGTCAGGTAAAACTTATACTTAGCACATGGGTAAACAACACTTGTGATATCCCTGCCTTCACAAACTAAACTTTGGTCGTCGGATATTTCGGTCTGTAAAGAACGAACACGCGCACGAACGACTGGGTTACTTGAATACGAGGCAACATGACGACTGGTGATAACATCGTCAAGGCGATGTGTCACATCAACCCCGCTCAATGTCACACCCGTACCGCCGTCGGTACAGGTCGTGATTTTCATCTTCATTTTTTTAAGTGAACCCTCAATCTGTTCTTGGTCATCTGGCGACACATTGTTATCCATAAACCAAATACAAATACCGCGATAAAGACAACCCGTAGACAAATATGAAATACCGAAATGTTGTGCAAGTTTTTTTGCGACACTGCCTTTACCAGACGCGGCCGGCCCGTCAATTGCGATTATATAATTGTCCGAACCGTCACAACAGTTCCCTGTCTTTCCACAGTTCTCGTCATTTACCATGTACATGTTTTAGCATATGCTCTATCACTTGGTCAACTGTCATTTTTGTTGAATCAACAACCACTGCGTCTGGAACTTGTACAAGTCCGCCCTTTGTCTTATCGCGGGTGTCACGCTCTATGATTTCTTCCAAAACCTGTTCGTACGGAATCTGTTTCCCCTTCTCGGTCAATTCAGCATGCCTGCGCCTTGCCCTTGTTTCATTGTCGGCGGTGAGGTAAAACTTGTATTTTGCTTTGTCCAAAACAACAGAACAAATATCACGCCCCTCGGCAATAAGACTCTGACCCTTTGCCAAATCTTTTGACATCTTTGTTGCATAATCACGCACAGGTTTCATAGTCGCAACTTTCGACGCGGTTTGGCTGACCTCGTTTTCACGAATAGATTTTGTTACATCCTCTTTGCCAATAAAAACGTGCGTCGAATTATTTATGATTTTTGCCGATATGTTTGCCTCCCCAAGTTTCCCAACAAAATTGTCGATGCCATTTCTGTATGCAAACAACGCAATCGCCCGATAAATCGCACCCGTATCAAGACACGGAATCCCAAGGGCTTTTGACAAACCAAGCGCAACCGAACCCTTACCCGCCGCAGCAGGACCATCAATAGCGATATGAATTATTTGCATACAAGCCCCGATTTTTCAACGACCTCAATTGCGTTCTTTTCTGTTAAATCAAGTTTCAATGGTGTCACGGTTATAAAACCTTTTTCAAGGTAATACACATCACCCTCTTGTGAAAGCACCGACATCGGATACCCCAAATGGTGTCCCAAAAGCCAATAAAACGTATTACCGTATGGGTTGGCTTCAAATTTGTATTTGTTTTTAACCATATCTGTTGTGAGGTGAGTACAAACAATCTTTGCCGCCTTAAACTTTTCAGGATAGTTCAAATTCAAGGTCGCATTATCAGGCATATTTTTCACAAAGTACGGAAGGTGTCTTGCAAACGAATTCGCTATAGGCAAAAAGTCTTTTTCCTCGCCATGTTTTCTTACACACGCGCTGATTGCAATACTTGGGATTCCTTGTATCGTTCCCTCAATCGCCGCAGACACAACACCACTTTTGTATATTAGTTCGCCAACATTGTTGTGGTGGCTGATACCGCTTATGATGAGGTCGGGTTTGGATAACAAAATCTTGTCCAATGCCAAAGTCACACAATCACAAGGCGTACCATTGACCGAGAAAATCTTGATTTTGTTCAAAACAAAATATTGTTCTACGCGGAGAGGCGACAAACTGGTTGTCAATCTATGTCCCGTGCTTAGTTGCGGATGAAGCGGTGCCACAATAACAACACGGTGATGTCTTGAGAGTGCTTTGCCAAGCGCAATAATCCCTGGGGAAAAACAACCTGCTTCGTTGACCAAAAGTATGTTTAAACTTTTCATTGTTTCCCTCCCTCAAGTTTTTTCATGTCCTGACTTACACGGGAACCCCACTCGGACACCGCGTCATAATCTGTCGAGTCATAGTTCATAGGAATTATGGTGATATATCCTTTTTCAAACCAAGTATCGGCAGGACGCTCGGATTTTTCCGCCCAATAATATTTTCCGCCTGCGTAATCGATACACTCCTTGTACTCGCGCAACTGTTCCGCATTGCCCATGGGCACGACTTTGATACCCTTATATGTTTTTACATCAGGAATGTTGATGTTCAAAAATGTGTGCTTTGGCAAGCGCATATTCACAAAAGTCTGTAAGTTCTTTTCGATAAAATTAACCGCGTTTTTAAGGTCATCCGCCATTTGTCCGCCAACCTTTCCGTCCACCGCAACCGCAATGGTCGGCACACCAAAGAACGATGCCATTTTTGCCATACCGATATTGCTTGAACTGTAGATATCGTTACCCATGTGCGTGCCGTTGCTAATACCGCAAATTACAAGGTCAGGCATTTTGTGTGCCATTACCTCGGACAGCATAACCGAAATCGCATCGGCAGGCTGTGCATCAAACTCGTACGCAACAATGTCGTCAAATTCGCCGAGTTTCTTTTTGGTTTCTTTTTTCACAACCTCTTTGTACAAAAGCGGTTTTGCCCTAACAGGCACATCTTCGGGTGAAAAAGCCACACCCCGATACGACGCGTGCGAACCCATGCTGACAAGCGTTACCTTGTTTTTTTTGTTCAACGCCTCGGCAAGAACTTTTATCTCGCCCAAACGTATGTTGCCAAGACTTGCAATCAAAATATTCATACATCCCCCTTCTTGAAATCGATTCCAAAAAACTTTGTGCCAAAAAATTCTTTCTCTGGCATATTCGCAAGGTGCATTTTCTTTTCAAACTTTGCACGATTGAATTTGACCTGCACGCGATAGATATCAAAGTTCCCCTCGACACTTCGCCCAACATCGAAAATTGTATAGTTCGTAATATCGCCCTTTGCACAACCGCTAGAGCCCAAGTTAAAGTAACTTTTTTGCCCCGACCGAATATAGAGTTTACGCGCATGAATGTGTCCGTAAAAAACAACATCGCAATCACTTTTTTTAAACAGTTTATCCAAAACATCTTCGCGGAAAACGTCCATGTCCTCCGAGAGCACACCTTTGTCATCGTAACTGTAATGCGCAAAATAAAGTTTGTACCCTTTGAAATCCAAAGTACGTTCAAGTGGCATACTTTTTATAAACTCGATATCCTCGTTATCCAACGAATGATAAATGTACTCTTTGTGCTTTATACCGCCAACGGTCATCTCGGCTATTGTTTTGCAATATTTGATAAAGCGTTGTTCGTGATTTCCGATGACACATTTGACGTCGTGTTTTTTCAAAAGTTTCAAACACGCACTGCTGTCTGGACCAAACGTGACCGCGTCACCTAGGAAATAAATCTCTTTAATTTGGCGACGCTTTTTATGGATGTCCTTGAGGATTGCTTCAAGAGCCTCGAGGTTCCCATGAATGTCGCTGAAAACTGCAATAGACATATTTTGATTATATATCAATGGGTTTATCGTGACAAGATATTTCACCCGACTTCATGCCATTAATCGACAATTTCCCAATCCTTGTTCTATGTAAAGTAACACAATCCAAACCCACAGCCTCTAACATTTTTCTGACTTGTCGGTTTTTCCCTGTGTGGATTATAATTTCAACTTTTTTTGTTCCCAGTTTCCGCGCCTCATCCGCCTCGTTTAACAAACCATTAAGATGCTCGTCAGTTATATCTTTGTCCACGGTCGCTATGTATGTTTTTTGCACTTTCATGCTTGGGTGCATTATATCGTTCGCAAAGTCCCCGTCGTTGCTTAAGACAAGCAACCCACTGGTATCCATGTCCAATCTCCCCACTGGAAAGATATGTAAATCCAAAAACTCTTTAGGCAACAAATCCATAACGGTCTTGCGCCCCCTGTCGTCTGAACACGTTGTTAAATAACCGCATGGCTTATTCATAACAATATAGACTTTATTATCAATCAAAGATATGACTTTACCGTCTAATGTTACTGTGTCGCCGCTTTGGATAACAGACGAGAGTTCCGCCACCACACCATTAACCATAACACGCCCCTCGGTAACAAACGCTTCAACCGCTCGCCTCGACCCAACATTGCATGATGCCAAAAACTTGTTGATTCTCACAAAATCATGATATCGCAATAAACGTATTCTTGTAAATCTCTTTGTCGCCCAAAGTCACAACAACATGGTCACCACTTCTTGCAATTTTTGGCTCTTCACCGTTTTTAAGTGGAAAAGAAAAACTCTCCGTCGCAATTCCAAAGTCCCCAACCATTTGGTCTTTCTCAATCAATTGTGTGAGGGTATATTCCGAGAGCCCCAATTCCATGAGCGCACGTGTTTCCTCGAACATCGGACCACAGTTAAGTACAACCGACACAACGGTCATCCCTGCATCCGTCGCCGAACCAACGAAACATCTGCCTGCTTTAGAAGTAAAACCTGTTTTAACCCCATCGGCGGTTTCCATTAATCTAAGCAACTTGTTCTTGTTTTGAATAGTGCGTTTATATTCACGCCCAGGGATTTTCGTATCTGTTGTAGCCACGATTTCGCGGAAAATCGGATTGCGCATTGCATACGCTGTAATCATCGCAAGGTCATATGCCGTGGTCAAATGTCCGTCTTGGTCCAAACCGTGTGGGTTTTTAAAGTTACTGTTCTTGGCCCCTGCTTTTTTCGCAACCTCGTTCATTAAAACCGAGAACTCATTAACCGACCTAGAAACTCTAAATGCCAACGCAACCGACGCATCGTTACCACTCCTAAGCATCATAGCGTACAAAAGGTCGCGCAAAGACATTTCTTCACCTTCTTGCAGATAAATGCTTGTGCCCTCGATACCAAGGGCGCGTTTATCAACCACAAACAAAGTATCAAGTTCCGATTCACACACATTGTCCAACACCGCAGCGGCCGTCACGATTTTGGTGGTGGAGGCCATAGGCATTTGCTGGTGCATATTGTGTGAATACAAAACACGCCCAGTCGAAACCTCGATTGTTGCCATAGCCCGTGCCGAAGTCGACGCCGATGCCGCCCTTGCATTTCCGCGCGGAGTATACGCCGCACGACTTACCAAGTACGACCCGTACGCCGTCGCCAAAACAAGCAACGCAGCCAACGCAACTGCGCCTGCCCTTACAAAAACACTACGATTTTTTTCCATATTGTTTTTATCTGTAATTTTGGTTCTATATATTCACTGTGTAAAATATTTCGGGGAACTTGTGACCGAATTTTTCGTAAAAAGTTTCGTACTCGGTGTCTAGTTTTCCGCCCCATTTTTCATAAGCCGCCCTTGCTTTAACATTGTCCCTTAAAACCCCAATAATCATTTTCGTAGCCCCAAGTTTTCCAAGTTCAACAACCACCATGTCAAACAACTTTTTTCCAACCCCCAGATGTTGAAACTCGGGGTCGATATATATTGACCACAAATCTGCATAGCCCAATTTTTTATAATGCTCGTAACCACTTGTTATTGTCGCGTTTGCAAAAGCAACCACCCTCGCCCCAACCACTGCCACAAAGTTCACATTCCCATTTTTGTTAAGGTCCTCATTTTGAGTTTGTTCTATTTTCTTTTTGATATTTTCGGGGTCGTTAATAAGGTCGATAATTTCACGCGGAAAAATATGCGAAAACGCACTGGTCTGAACTTTTGCGCCTAACAAAATGTTTTGTTCAATATCGCTTTGTCGTGTTTTACGAATTTGGACATTTTCCATCTTATTTCTTCACCAATGCATTAACCTTGACCTCAATCAAAGTTCCCTCGCGCGTCATCCTGCTGACCTCGACCATGGTCGATACAGGTTTTGCCTTGGCAAAGTACATATCCCGAATCGGGGAAACAATCGAAAAGTTTTTCATATCGGTCAAATAAATCACTGCCTCAATAACATCATCAAGGCTTGCCCCCCCTTTTTTCAAAACACTTTCTATGTCCTGAAAAACCTGGTGGGTTTGCTCCGTGATGTCGTTGCTTAGACACGCATTTGTTGCTTTGTCCTTTCGGGGTTGCTTGCCCGTTAGGTAAATCATGTAAAAATTCCCCATGTCGATTTTCTTGGCCGCAACAACTGTCGTCGCACGATGTTCGTTTGTAGATATGTTTTCAATCAGCATAACGGCATCATATCACCTTTTGTACCAAAGCCACAATCCTTTTGTGGAACAAAGTTTTTACTCAAATCCGTCATGTCTTTTTCCGATAACTCAAAGTCCCCTGTTTCTAAGACCTCGTCAATATGCTTTGGGTTTGAACTCTTGAACAAGGTATGAACCCCATCCTGTTGTGTAAGCCACCTCACCGCAATCTGAGCATTTGTTTTCCCATACTTCTTTGCGATTTTGTCCAAAAGCGGATAAGCCCCAACCTTAGCCAAACTCTCTATCCCAAGCCCAGGTGCGGGCAACTGTATCGGTCGCCACGCAAAGAACAAAATATTGTTTTCACGACAATAATCAATGACACCCTTTGTGACCGATTCGCGAACAATCAAATTATAATGATTTTGCATTGCAAAAAACGGCACCCGAATATACTCCTGATACTTTTTAATTGTGTCGATTGTTGCATTACAAATCCCAACGCGCCTGATTAAACCTTTGTCCAAAAGTTCGTTTAACGCACGACCAGTTTCGGCATACGGAATATCGTGGTTCGGGAAATGGATGTAATACAAATCAAGATACTTGACCCCCAATCGTTTAAGTGACGCCTTGCACGATTTTATAACGTCTTTGTAACCCAAGTGGTTTGGATAAACCTTGCTTGCGATAAACAAAGATTCCCTCTTGAACGGTTTGATTGCGCGCCCAACAATTTCCTCGGTCTTGCCCGTGGCATAACGCTCGGCGGTGTCGATATGGGTCAAACCTTTTTCGATTGCATACCTAATCGTTTTAATGTCGGCAACGTCATCGTTCTCGGGATTTGGCTCTGCCATACCACCGAATCCCCATGTCCCAAAACCAAGTTTACAAAAGTCTATCATGTCTAATGATATCACACGCACAAACTTAAAAGCAAGTTAAAACAATTCTTAACTTATAGTACCGACGCGCATACTTTCAATTTTGAAGCCATTTTCAAATTCGCGAACTTGAACTGTGGTTTTCCCGTGTCCCATCAAGCGACCATTTTCTTTTGTTGTAAGGCTTATGCTTCCGCCGTTGCCTATCTCTTTATCCTCGCACACTCCGACAAATGCATCAAATTCCTCTAGGGTCATGATGTCGCCAACCTTTTTGCCAACAAGCAATTCGTGCGTTACTGGCAAGGGCTCAACGTAAATGGTGTGACCACTTTTTTGTTCTGCCGAACGCCCCCTATCGTTTTCTTCATGATATCTGTTACTCATGCCAATATACTATCACAAATATCTCTAAATGTCAACAAAAAACACCCCAATTGTTAAAAACCCCCAATTTTACTTTGCACGCCGAAGTTTCCTAGTAGCCCCCTTTAAGAAAGGGGGAACTGGGTCGTTGAAAAAATTCCCCCTTTTGCAAAGGGGGTGTCCGCAGGACGGGGGTTTTTCCACAAAAAACGCCCCTAATTTCAAGAGGCGTTTTGATAAATGGGTGCAAAGTAAAAATTGGGGGTTTTCTGTACCGTGGCTTAGCAACAATTGTTTCTATGGTTGTGGTGGTGATGTGGTTGGCAAGAACACTCTCTTGGGCAAAGTTTTTCAATCTGGGCGTGGTCCTCGAGCAACACATAAAGCAAGAGCAACATAATCCCGTTGTTTCCGCAAATAGAAACGTTGTTCACCTGTGTGTAAAGTCCAAGTCCAATAAGTGCTGGTAGTATAATATCTTTTCTCATAATAAAATTCTCCTTTAATTTTTAATTTTTATTTCCCACTTGGGTATAGTGGCAGTTCAAAAAACTTGTCGCAAACCTGTACGTCAAAGTCCACGGCATCGGGTGCAGGACAATAACCATAAACAGGAATCAACAAATCTGTGTCAGCAACAACCTTTGTGATAACGGTAAGGCACGCAGTAACAATCGCCTCGGTGTATTCTTCGTCAAACTCCCCTGTTGGACAGTTGCAACTTGCACTTGCAACAATCTCGAACGGAAAGATACTGGCTTGAGGCACGTACATGACAATGTCTTCGTGCACGGTCAGTTCGCTGTGCGTAGTATGCACTTGCCCATCGTTGTCTTTGAAAGCAACAACCATTGGCACGGTGATGTCGCACTGGATTCGTGCAAAAGATGGGCGTTCCTCCAATCGTGTTACAATCAGGTTAGAAACGCCCGCCTCGACCTGAGTGCTGGTGGCACTTTGAAACACAAACGGTGCCCCATGGGATGGCATATGCGATATCTTAAGCCTCGCCCCCTCGATACTCCTTTGTTTTTTGCAACAGTCCAAAATCCTACGCGCCGAAATCGCCACACGGTTGCTAAGACCATCCAGAGCATTCCGCGTAATTGGGCCAGGTATCGGGCCAGGAGTTGAACCTTCACGGTTACAATAATATGACATGACATTACTTATGCAGGTTTTTTACAACTTGTGACACCTTTTTGGCACTTGACCCCTCGACATAAATCCGCGTAAGGTTTTCGGTACCGCTTTTTCTGACAAGCACCCGACACCCGTCTTGGATGTATGCCCCATGTTTTTTTTTGTCAATATCTTTTGTTGTGTTCAAAAGTTCCGAATGCCACATAGGAATTCCAGAGGTGAGTTGCTTTATTGTTTTTCCACTTTGAACCAAAATCTTAAGCGTAACCAAAACCACCACAAGCGCATCATCACTCATAATAGTTTGCGGGAAAATAAAGTGACCATTTGGCTCGCCCCCAACTGGATAGTCCTTGATTTGTTTAATATTCCGTGTCAGTTCCGCGATTACATGACGCTCGCCAACTGGGGTTCGCACCGTTTGAATTCCTTTACCTAAAAGATACTCCTCGACGCCCCCATTAAACATCACGGTGCTGACCAAACATTTTGCTTTCATATAAACGGCATAGGCGCCAAGCATAACGTCGCCTGGAATCTCGGTACCGTCGCCGTCAAGAACAAGACACCTGTCCGCATCACCGTCAAAAGTAAAAGAAACATCCACGGGTTTTGTTTTAAGTTCTTTTGCCAAAAGTGATGAACCGCAATTTTTGTTAATTTCGTCCTCGCCATTGCTGTACACATCCAATTTAAACCCAAGGCGACCCAAAACATCAATCGCCGTTTGTGCCCCCGACCCGTTGGCAAAATCAATCGCCAAGTGCGGGAGTTTTTTCCCCTTGAAATCATCCTTAAATCTATTAACTAAGAAATCTTTCCACGGGTTCGACAAATCTTTATTTAAAACAACCTGTTTACCAACCAAAGTGTCAAACTGAACCAGCGCATCCCCGTCGATTTTCTTACCATCTTTTCCTACGACCTTAATGCCGTTGTGTTCGGGGGGATTGTGGCTTGCGGTAATCATAAGACCAAAATCGCACCCATATTTTGGTGTCAAAAAAGATACCGCACTGGTGGGAACAATTCCTACGTCAACGACCTTAATATTGTTTTCATGTAAAATGTCTTTTATAGCCAAAACAATTTGGGGACCGCTCTCCCTTGTGTCGCGCCCGATTAAAACTTTTTTTGGCTTAAACGAAACAATCGCCAACGCCAACTTTTGTACAATTTCTATTGTAAGGCCATTCCCAAACACGCCGCGGATGCCGTCCGTTCCGAAATACTTCATATGTTATTTTACTCCAATAATTTCTTTTTGGGCAAAGGTCGCGGCCACGGCACCGTCTGAACACGCCGTTACGATTTGTTTTATTGCTTTGTTGCAAACATCGCCTGCGGCAAATATGTTTTTCACGCTGGTTCGCATCTCAGAATCGACTATGATAAAGCCTTTATCCAGTTTCAACACGTCTTTAAAAATATCGGAATTCGGTACACGTCCAATCGCAACAAAAATACCGTCAACAGGGATTTCTTTCCCGTTCGAAAGTATCACACCCGTAATCTTTTTATCCCCATTAAGTTTTGTAATTTTTGTTCCGTGGAAAATTTTGGTTTCTTTGGGTATTTGTTTAACAATGGCTTCTTGTGCCAAAAATTTGTCCACGTCATTTACAACTGTCACAGATTTTGCTATTGGGGAAAGATACAAAACCTCCTCCACCGCATGGTTTCCGCCACCTACGACCAAAACATTTTTGCCCTTGTAAAAACCACCATCGCAAAGCCCACAAAAATGTATCCCCATACCCACAAAGTCATCACATTTTTCGATACCAAGGTTTCTTGGCCTGCAACCCGTCGCAATAACAAGTGCCTTATATTTATAAACACCGTCGGCACAGGTCACCGTGTTTGCTTTTGGGTCGATAGATGTGACCTCGTCGTATATGATTTCTGCGCCTGCTTTTTCGGCTTGTTCGTGTAAAGTCTGTCCAAACACGGGTCCTGCGATTTCCAAAAACCCTGGTATGTTATGAACATCGGGCGTCAGGTTCACCTGGCCACCAGGTGCCAAAGATTCTATAACAGCGGTTTTAGCACCAGAGCGCGCCGCATAAACCGCACAGGTCAGCCCCGCTGGACCCGCACCAATAATTAGAATATCAAAACTTTTACTCACAATAATTCAAGTACCTTTTTAAACGTGTTTTTGAATTCCCTATAATATTTCGAGGCATGGAAAATCTCTACGTCAACTGCACCAACATCGTCTTTAATAAGATTGTTTTCCGTATCGGTAATCAGTTTCAAAATCACAGAATCACCCAGCATGTCGCAAGAGATGTCTTTGATAATTTCTTTTCCGCGGATATCAAACGCTTCGGCAAGTGACAAAATCATTGCAATCTTACGAACGGCCTCAAGGTCGTCGTCGGTTGCAATATCTTTGTACCTAAGCCATTCCGACAAATTGAAATCTTCCCACTTTTTAAACGAAGCCGCAAAGGCTGCCAGTGCAATTTCTTTTCCGCTTGCCCCCATAATCGGTGCCGCCAAAATTGCATGATAGTTATTGACACTACCGCCGAGATAATAGAGATTACTTGCAATGCGCAAAACTTTTGAATAAGTACGAGGCAGTTTGTGCAAAACCCGAATCTGTTTAAACAACATCGCTGACAAATCGTAATGCCTGCGCGATGCTTCACGGTCAATTTGCGCATGGTCAAGTATACAATCAAGGCTGTACGTAAGCAGGTCGTTTACTGGTCGTTCTTTTGTTATAGGGACAATTGTATCAAACAAAATTCCAACACTTCGGTACGCAGAAGACGTAACGATTGTATCTACATTGCTGTGTTTAAACACCGCGTCCAAAATGCAAAGACCGCACAAAATTGTTCTTGCGCTGTACTCGGAAATACCTTTGATTTTTTGTCTTTTTTCCATATCAAGACCGCTTATCAACTCAAACACTTTTGTAAACGTTGTTTTGTCCGCAGCATAGTTGTGGTCGCTGTCGATTGGGTATTTGGTCATTTTACGTGCGAGGCGGGAAAAACTTGTCACCGCATCCCCGACACCAACAATCTGCATCTCTGGGTCAAGGTTTTTAAGAAACGGAGCATTTTTTTCAAGTTCTTTTAAAAACAAATCTGTTGCAACGATTGGGTTGTTTTCGGCTTTTTCGAACAAAGACACCGACCCGTACGGAATTGTAACCGATGCCAAAATCATACGACGGCAATAGTGTATAATTCTTGTGGAAAAACTGGAGATATTAATAATCACACCTTTTGCTACACCAAGTGTGTTTGCCACCGCGCGGAAAACAAAGTTGTCCTCTTCCTCGGGGGTAAGCATCTTGAATTCTTGTGAAATGCTTGAACCAATTTCGTCGATGAAACTTCTGTAGTTTTTTGCAATCGTCAAGTTGTTCGCAGCAACACAAGTTACATCAGTCACACCCTGCGCGTCACAAATTTTTCGGTACATCTTAAGTATCGTAACAACGTGGTGAATCTTTGCGGATTTAATCATGCCGTCTTTTTCAATGTGCTGGTTGATGTAGATTGGCTCTGACAACACTTTGTAAATTTGAAAGTGCTCTCCCAAGACACCCTTTGCAAGGGTCAATCGAACATACGTGGTTCCGATTTCGTAAAGTGCGAACTTTGTCATATTACAATTCTAACATAGGCATTTCCATTTGTGAATACCTGATTTTTAAATTTCGATATTAAACTTCTGAATGGTTTTCTTTAGCAACAGGTTTTGGTTTTGCCTTAGAACGTGCGCTTCGGTCATCCGACGCGTAAGAAGTGTGTTTCCTGTCAATATGCACGCGGAATTTAAAGCGTCGTACAAGGAAACCGATAAGGGCAACAAGTATCGCAACCGCCGTAATTACCGCAGGAACAATAACGTA
>WQSK01000007.1 GCA_009787915.1 Bacillota bacterium | reverse complement strand
TAAGTTCCGCACGTTTTGCCCCCTCGGTTGCCATAGGTACAACTTCAACACGTTTGCGTGCCTCGGATTTTAATAGATGATGAACCAAAGTATCCGACTCTTTTTTTGGGAAACCATTTGTTACGGCAAGATATTGTTTTTGAAAAACACCCTCGCGGATTTGGTCGGACAAGCGTTTGGCGGCCTTTGAAGTTTTCGCAAAAACCATCACCCCGCCCGTAACGGCGTCAAGGCGATGCACCGAAGCCACATACCCCTTGGTGTGGGCTTTGATACGTGTTTCAAGACTGTCTGTTTTTTCTTCCGAGGGCTGTGTTGGCAAGCCCTCTGGCTTTATGACAACAATTACGTGGTTGTCCTCAAAAATTATCGACAAAGCAACTTGCTCCTGCGGGCAAAGTGATTCCTTCGTGGGTTCCAATTCCGATTTCATAACAATCTATTGTGGCACGTTTTTTTGCTCTCGACAAGCACCTTTCTACAACATTTCCAATAACTGTGGGTTGAAGCCCCGTTGTGTAACTGTTTACAAGGATAAACAATGGCTTTTCTGATAAAACAGACATGCACAAATCAATCAGGTTTTCCAAACAAGTTTCGATTTTCCAGACTTCCCCATTTGCCCCGCGCCCAAAAGACGGAGGGTCCATGATAATCGCATCATACGTTTTGCCACGTCGGATTTCGCGTGAAACAAACGCGACGCAATCCTCTATAATAAAGCGTGTCAACTCGTTCGGTATTTTGTTTAAAACACAGTTTCGTTTTGCGACCTCGGTCATACCTTTGCTGGCATCGACATGGGTTGTGTGAGCACCCACTTTTGAAGCCGCAACCGTCGCCCCACCTGTATAACCAAATAGGTTAAGCACCCGAGGAGAGCGACCAGATTTTTTTGCACCCGCAATAACATCCATTACGCGGTCCCAGTTTAAGCCTTGTTCGGGAAACAAGCCCGTATGTTTAAAACCCGTAGGTGAAATCAAAAAGCGCAAATCCCCATGGCGACCTGGGTATTTTATTGTCCATTCCTCGGGGAACGGTTTAAGGATTTTCCATGCTCCGCCGCCTGAACTTGAACGATTGTACCGCGCGTGGAGGTCTTTGAATTTAGACATATCATACGGAGCCGACCAAATCGCCTGTGGGTCTGGGCGCAACAAAAATACGTCACCCCAACGTTCAAGTTTTTCGCCATCGCCACTTGCGAGAATCTCATAATCACGCCAATTTAATACAGATTTCAACTTTCTTTCCCTCTATGTCAATATGTGAACTGACCCGACCTGCACACTTGCTGTCACAGTCCGTAACAAACTTTGTTGCCAAAACTTCTTCGCTGATTTTGTCTTTGTATTTGGCGATTACATTTTGGATGTCTTTTTCATCGGTTTTTACAACCAAAATAATACGCGCGGTTATATCAAAGTCAGCATTCTGACGCGCAACCTGAACACCGCGGATAAGTTCGCGCAAATAACCTTCTTCCACAAGTTCCGCATCAATCGCGGTATCCAACACAACGCCCAAGTCCCCCTCGGAAACAGATACAAAGTCCCCACGACTTTTTGAACCCAAAACAAATACGTCAGCGGATAGATTTTTGAACTCTCCAATTGTGACCTTGCCTTTTTTGTGTGAAGCAACGGCTTTTGCCATGTCCGCGTCTGACAATTCACCCAGAGATTTTTTAAGGAGTTGAACTTTGTCTTTTAATTTTGCCCCCGCGACCTTAAAGTTCACGGACAAAAACGGTGTGTTGAAACGGTCGTCACTGGTCACAATTTCAAGGGTTTTCACGTTGACTTCTTCGCGGATAATATCACCAAACAGGTCAATGGCTTCCGTGTTTTTTGAATTTATATAAAGAGTCCGCAGAGGTTGTCGCAGTTTCAAGTTCTCGCGCGCCCTTAGACTTAGCGCAAGTGATATGATTTGTTGGACTTCTTCAACATGTTTTTTGATGTTTTTGATTGGGGTTTTTCTATCACACGGTTTCGCAAAATCCGCGGTCATGCAAAGTTCCGATTCGCTTGGGTCGACTTTGCGGATTATGTTTTGCCAAATGTTTTCCGATAAAAACGGTGTAATCGGCGCCATACATAGGCAGATACTTTTTAGGGTGTGGTATAAAATCCAATAAGCATTTAACTTGTCACCGTCGTTACTGTTTTTCCAAAACCTTCTGCGGTTTACACGGATGTAAAAGTTGCTTAAATCTTCGCAAAGTTTTTCGGTCGCCGAAACCACAAGATGCGGAGTATGATTACTATACGCATTCGTACAAGTCCTGATATAGTCATTAAGTGTTTCAACCAACCACATATCAATGTTCGAGAGGTCTTTTGCTTTTGGGTTATGAGAAACAATGTTTGGTTTGTCAATCTTATAATAGGTTTCAAAGAAAACAAAGTTGTTATAAACCCCCAACAGTTTCCTACGGGTTTCGTCGATAAGACTTTGCCCAAATCGGAGGTCGTTTGCTTGGTTGCCCCCACTAAACAAAAAGCGTGTGACATCTGCCCCGTATTTTTCTATTGCCTCGTCAAACGGGATGTTGTTTGGACCCGACTTGGAAAACATACCGCCTTTTTCATCAAGGATTCTTCCATAGCCCACGACTTTTTCATAAGGTGGGTTACCCGTCAAAACCACAGACATAAAAAACTGGGCATAAAACCAAAGACGGATTTGCTCTTTCATTTCAATGACGACTTCGAACGGGAAGTAATCTTTTGCCGCTGTGACAAACGGTGCGATGCCCGCGTCAAGCCAACAATCCCCAACATCGGTGACACGCCTGACGGGTTTGCCACATTTTTTGCATTTAACCAAAATTGTATCTATATATGGACGATGTAGATGAGGAACTTTGTCCAACAACTTTTTATCAACACAGAGTTCGCCAAGTTCTTGTTTACTCCCGACAACCGTGAGGTGCCCACAATCGCATGGATAAAACGGCAACGGGAGTCCGTAAAAACGGCGGCGTGAAATATTCCAATCCCCCATGTTCGTAAGCCAATCGTTCATGGTCTTACCGATAAACGGCGGTTGCCAGTTGACTTTTTTTGCCGCCGCCAAGAGTTGCGGACGAATCCCGTCGGTCGCAATATCCCAACCGTCCACAAGGCGAAAGATAACATTAGTTTTACATCTCCAGCAAAACGGATAACTATGCGAATGGTCATGCGTGTACAAAAGACTCCCTGCTTTTTCAAGTTTTTCAAAAACAATAGCCTCACACTCGACGGTGCTTAAACCTTTTAAGAAATCAAAATCATTTGTAAAGCACCCGCCCTCATCAACAGGGATAATTTGTTTAAGGTTAAGTTTTTTCCCCAACTCAAAATCCTCGGCACCACAACCTGGGGCAATATGAACCGCGCCCGAGCCGTCCTTTGCAGACACATCATCCCATGGGATTATTTTTCTTTCAAAATCAAAGCCCACCATTTTCAACATCGGCGTATATTTTTTACCAACAATGTCTTTCCCAAAAAACTCCTTAACAGGCTTGATTTTTGTTTTTGATTTAAGAATATGCATGGCTTCTTTTGCCAAAATCAATTTCTCGCCGTTGAAATCAACAAGGGCATATTTGATTTTTGGGTTGACCGCAATAGCAACGTTCGCCGCAAGTGTCCACGGTGTCGTTGTCCAAACAACAATTTTTGTTCCGTCACCCAAATCGGCTTTAACAAAAACGGCTTTGTGGGTGAGTTCTTTGTACTGGCCGTTCATTTCGTGCTCGGACAAACTGGTTCCGCAACGCGGGCACCATGGCATGGCCTTGTAACTTTTGACAAGCATATTGCGCTCGTGACAAACCTTTAAAAAGTTCCAAATGCCTTCAATATTTGGGTCGCTGTTTGTATAATAACTGTTTTTCCAATTCATGATTTGACCAAGGCGCATACTTTGGTTTGTTTGAATCTGGGAATATTTTTTCACACGTTCTAGACACTTTTCGGTGAACTTTTCCAAACCATATTTAACTATATCGGTTTTACCCTTGATTCCAAGGTCTTTTTCAACCTCGACCTCGACCCACATGCCTTGCGCATCAAAACCGTTTTGGAAATGCGTGCGATTCCCACGCATTGTGTTGTATTTAATCATGACGTCTTTGAAAGTCCGCCCCCACACATGGTGAATGCACATAGAATTGTTCGCGGTTATCGGCCCGTCAAGGGTACGATAAACATTTTTCGCCCCCGCGTTTTTGTCGCGCATTTTTTCATAAACTTTTTTTTCACGCCAAAGTTTTAATACTTCGTGCTCGTTCTTTATAAAATCAAACATGGTTACATATTATATTGTTTTGTCAGGTATGTAAAGGTTTAAATCAGACCCTTTCAAGGTTATTAATTACAGCAAGAATATTTCCATATAAGTTAAATTGATTAAACTCCCCGCGTTCAATCGCCTGTTCAACGTTTACATTAACTCCCCTTTGGATAAATGCGGACCAACTAGCAACAGTAAAGTCGTTTGGGTTAAGGGTGTCATAAAGTGCCAAGGCATATGCGTGCATTGCGCGCAGTCCTTCTGTTATAGTAACCAATCCGTTAAATGCGTTTAGCAAATTTTCCTTTGCGTATTCAAGTTCCGCCAATGTTGCGTCGTCGTTTCCTAAAACATCGCGTACAGCACGCCTAGAATCTTGAAAAATTCGTGATGTTCTTATGCCCATCATACCAGGCATTAATACGGTAGACACATCATCTATTTCGGTCACTGTTTTTCCATTAATCTCGTTAAAAGCATACTCTAATCCACCTCTCACATACGTTAATGCAATATCATATTCTTCGGGTCCCATTAACCTACTTTTTGCAAGCACCAAATTCGCATGTACAGTTTCCAAGTCATCTATCGTTGAATTATTGTTTCCATATGTACCAAGTGCATTGAACTTTGCAACCATTAACGCGTTCCATGTATTAATTGCAAAATATTCTTGTTCAAAACCGCTTGCAAGTGAAATCAGTTCCTGAATTTCCGCACGCACCGCAATTCTTGGGTCATATGGTTTGGTTTGTTGCGAACCTGTTCCACCGCTACTAAAGTGTGCTCCTAGTGAAAAACTTGCTATTGCAATTCCAAATATTGCAATATATGCGAGTGCAAATAGTGGGATTATTTTAAATAGTTTCATTTGTAACCTCCGAAAAATATTTCGGGAGTTTTTTACTGTCAAAAGACACTAAAAAACCCCTTTCCCCTTTCCCCTTTCGGGTCAAGTGTCAAGAGGTATGGGGTTATACTAGCATATTAGGGGGTGGGTGTCAATAACTATCTAGTACTTTCATAAGTTCAATAATATCCGCGTTTGTCACGATTGCAATAAGTTGCCCACCGCTGGTTCCGTCGCTGGTGATAATAATCGCCGACAATTTCCTGTTACCGCCAAAGAGTTCAATGACTTCCTCGATAGTAACCCTTTGCGACACAATCACAAAGTGTTGGCGCGTGTCGGCAAAGTCGCGTATGAAAACTTCAATACTTGTTTCAGCCAAGAATTTGTCAACACCGTGACCTTTTTTCATCTCGTGACCAAGGTTTTCCAAAAAACTGTGTCTTTGCAAAACACCAATAAGTTTGTCGCGCTTGTAAACGGGGATGTTGCTGTGCCCAATCGTCGCGGACATCATTATATAATCCTTCAAACTGGCCTCGGCAGAAATCGTGTCAACCGCATCACATTTGACCTCGCCTTTATATTGCTGGCAATCGGCGTGGTGGATGTCGCTGGCTTTCCTAATCGATTTCATCGCGTCCACAACCAACGGTGGAGTTGAAATAATTCGCGCAACCTTTTCCATGAGTTCAACAACACTCGTGTGAGGTTCCGCGATAAGTTGTTCGCTTTTGCTGTGAATAATTGCGTTTCGCAAACGCGCAAGGTCAATCAAATCATCCTCGTAAAGACGAATAACCTGATTCAAAGTTGCGGTTCTTCGAATCAAATCAGAGAACGAAATGTTTGCTTTGAAATTGTATTGGGTCCGTAAACTGTGGTCCAATAAATTGTACGCGTTCACAAAACGGAGCCCCAATGTGTTTGCCGATAATTTTGCCATTCCTTATTATATCACGTGTGTGTTTATAATACAAACGATTTAGAACTGTGAAAGTCCCAACAAGTAATCCGCAGTAACGCCGAAATATTTTGCTATTAAAACAATTGATGTTCCAAGGGGAATCTGTGTTCCATTTTCCAACGCGCGCAACGTCGCCTCGCCAAGCCCAATCGCCTTTGCAAGTGCACGCCCACTTAAACCTTTTTCCTCGCGCAATAATTTTAATCTCTCGGCAAATATTTCCATAATAACATTATCGCACCAATTGCGTTTAAACACTTGACTGCGTGGTTCACCGCGCATTAAAATATATGTGCGCGGAAGTTCCCTCCTCGGGGAGTACAACACCCTTCCGCGTTCCAAATTATGTTCACTCGCCTTGACAAAGACCGCGAAATTATATAATATTTTTCCATGAACAAACGTATACAAATCAAAGACCTCTTAAAACAAGCAGGCAAAGTTGCGAGCCTTTCGGGTTTCGTAGAAAAAATCCGTGACCAAAAGTCAATCCAATTTGTCATCATCCGCGACAAGAGCGGTCGTGTCCAAGTAACGGTTTTCAAACCAGACCTCCCAGAAATCGCCGAGCAATTTACCAGTATCACGGTTGGCTCGGTCGTCGAAATCACAGGTAAAGTTGTCGCCGCCCCGAACGTAAAACTTGGCGGTATCGAGATTGTTCCGCAGACTGTGACCGTGTTGTCCCTTGCGAAACTCTCCCCTATTGACGACCAAACGGGACCTGACCTTGCTATGGATTATAGGTGGATAGATTTGCGTAGCGACAAAAATCAGGCAATATTCAAAGTCATGACAATCGGAGAAATGGCGTTTCGCGAGTGGTTTATAAAAAACGACTTTACCGAATGCCACACCCCGAAAATCACGGCTTTCCCGTCAGAGGGCGGGGCCGAAGTTTTTGAGGTCAAATACTATGGGCAAAAAGCCTACCTCACCCAAAGCCCACAACTGTTTAAACAAATGGCCATGGCAGCAGGATTCGAAAAGTTTTTTGAAATCGGAAGCCAATACCGCGCCGAAAAATCATACACGAACCGACACGCGAGCGAGAGTTTTTATTGCGACTTTGAAATCAGTTACATCCGTGACCACCACGAAGTCATGGATACCCTCGAATCCGCGATTAAACACGTCCACAAGGTTGTTGAAAAGCAATGTAAAGATATCCTGCGCGACCAAATCGGTGTGGACTTTAAAGCCCAAACAACAAAGTTCCCACGGATTACGCTTGCCGAATCATATGCTTTGTTAAAAAAAGAAAGAAACTACGACGTACCGCGCGCATCAAAAGGTGACCTTGACCCCGAGGGGGAAAGACTTTTGTGCGAAATCGCAAAAGAAAAATGGAACTCGGATTTTATTTTTATTACGGACTTCCCCGCCCAAGTTCGCGCGTTTTACAGCATGCGCCACGATGGGGATTCAACACTTTGTAAGAGTTTCGACCTTTTGTACAAAGGTTTGGAAATCACAAGCGGTGCCCAGCGCGAACATAACCCAGACCGTTTGCGCGAAAATTTGGTTGCAAAAGGCATCAACCCAAAAGACATGGAATTTTACGTCCAGTTTTTTGAATACGGTTGCCCTCCGCACGGTGGTGTTGGGTTTGGGCTTCAACGATTCTTCGCCCGCCTCATGGACCAACCTGCAATTCGCGACACAACGTTCCTTCAAAGAAGCCCAGACAGATTAGCGCCGTAATTTTTAGTCCTCGTCGTCCTTTGGTTCTGTCCGTGCCGAGAACTCTATTTGTCGGCGCGACAAGTTCACCCCCACACATATAACATCCAGTTTATCGCCCATTTTGAACGTGCGTGATTTGCTTGAAAGCGTTGATGTGCGTTCATCGTACATATAGTATTCTTTACCTGCAGGTCCGCGTGGCATATTTTCGATTCGCACAAGACCCTCGACCGTGTTCGGCAAATACACAAAAACGCCAAAGTCCATAATCCCGCTGATAACACCCGTGAAAGCCTCCCCAATATGGTCATTCATATATTCCGCGCGTTTAAGGTCATCAACACTGCGCTCGACCTCGGTTGCAACAAGTTCGGTCTTACAAGATTGTTCCGCCGCAACACGAACAAAGTCGGTCAATTGCTCGATTTTGTGTCCCGACATTTTGTTGTTAAGAACCAACTTTATGATGCGGTGTATAATAAGGTCAGGCAAACGGCGAATAGGCGACGTAAAGTGACAATAGTTTTTCGACCCCAAACCAAAATGCCCAAGCACGTTCTCGGACGTTGATTCTGGTTTGCTTTGATGAGTATATTTTGCTTTTTGCATACTGCGCAAAAGCAATGCCGAAATCACGGGCTTGAGGTCGTCACTTAGGTTCTTCAATATTTTTTGATAAGCAAAACCATTTGGGTTCTCGGGGTTAATCGTGTGTTGAATTGAAAAAGGCTTTAACATATCCACAAGTTTGTTGACTTTCATAGGGGATGGCTTGTCATGGATACGGTAAATGAACGGCAGGTTATGCTCAAGTGCGTACTCGGCAATTGTTTCATTGCAAAGAATCATAAACGTTTCAATAATTCTGTGCGCCAACAAATGCGGGTAAGCAACAACATCGGCAATCTTACCCGTTTTTTCACAAAGAACAATTTTTGGCTCTGGCATAGAAAGAACAACTTCCCCGCGCTTGCGCCTGATGCCCTCCAAAATTTTTGCGAGTTCCGCCGCCCGTTCAAGTACAGGAACAATTTTTTTGTGTTCCTTCAGCAAATCTTTGTCGCCGTCAAGAATGGCCTGCGCCTTTTCATAACTAAGACGCGTCGTCACATTGATTACGGTTTCGCAAACATTGTACTCCAACATCTGACCATTGCGGTCGAGTGTCATAAAACAAGAAAGTGCCAAACGGTCGACGTTCGGGTTAAGGCTACAGATATTATTTGACAACTGGGTCGGGAGCATCGGAATCACACCGCCTGGGAAATAAACACTGGTCCCGCGTTTGAATGCTTCGGTATCAAGGTCACCGCCCTCCGTAATATAGTGCGACACATCGGCTATATGAACGCCCAAATAGTAATGACCCGCAGGTGTTATTTCCAAACTGATAGCGTCGTCAAGGTCTTTTGCATCCTCGGGGTCGATTGTAACAATTGTTGTTTCACGCAAATCCGTGCGCCTTGCGATTTCCGAACTAGATATTCGCGCAACTTTTTTTGCCTCGGCGATAACATTGCTTGGGAACTCGGCATCAAGGTTAAACGTCCGAACAATGCCCAAAACGTCTGTGCCAACTGTATCGGGCGAGCCAATAACTTCGGTAACAATAACTTTGTCAGGGTCTTTGGTGCTCCATTTGGAAACAACTTTAAGTCCGCTGACCGTTGCTGCGATTACTGTTTGTCCACGGTCCGTTATGCTTTGGACGTCGATGCTCTCGGGCAACCTGTCATCATCGGGGATGATAAAAGACCCGCCTTTTGCCGAAACAAATGTGCCGACCACACTTTTATGAGTATCGCGAAAAGATGCGAGATACTCCTCCGAGGACAGCCTTGGTTTTTTTGCACTCATGGGTTATCACGCCCCTGGGTAGACACCATATGCGACAAAGTACAAAATTGCACAAACTGCGATGATACTCGCGCATATAATAATCAAATTTCTTATTCTGCCTTGATTGCTTTTACCGCGGTTTTTTGTATAATAACTCTCGCTTGCACCTGTGATTGCGTTATTGCCTTGTCCTGTTTGCGGAGGTGATGCCAAGATACCGATAATCATAACGATACAAGCAATAGCCATAATTACAACAAGTGCAATCTGTACGCCCAAAAACGTGTCGGTAACCCAACGAGCCAGTAACATTAGACTTTGCAAATTCGCCATACTCCCTCCTTTATACCACGTGTGTTTTTAGTTTGCAACATGTTTATAAGTTGCATTTTTGTAACGAGGCAATCCAGTTCCCGCAGGAATCAACTTGCCGATGATAACGTTTTCTTTAAGACCGATAAGGTTATCAACCTTGCCACGAATTGCGGCCTCGGTAAGAACAGAACTTGTTTCTTGGAACGATGCGGCGGATAGGAAACTCTCGGTTTTAATAGCCGATTTTGTTATTGACAACAACACACGGCTTGCACTTGCAGGACGTTTGCCTTTTTCAATGGCCATCATGTTTTCGGCATTAAGAATCGCGGAATCAATCACAGTACCGACCTGCAACTTGGTATCCCCTGGGTCCTCGACCTTAACTTTTTTAAGCATCTGCCTAATGATTATCTCCATATGTTTGTTGTTGATAACGATATCTTGAGTTTTATAAACCTTGATAACCTCGGCAAGCAAATAATCTTGAACGGCGCGAATACCCATTGTGCGCAACACATCGTGTGGGTTCAAGACACCCTCGGTCAACTGTGTACCAGGCTCGACAACAGAGTCTTTTTTAACAGCAAGTTTCATACCACTGTTAATAAGGTAATCTACCTCGCCCTCGGTGGTACGGATTGTGATTTTTGTACGTTTTTCAACAGGAGTAACACCGACAACAACACCGCCGACCTCACTGACAATAGCAAAACCTTTTGGCTGACGGGCTTCCAAGATTTCCTCAACACGCGGCAGACCCTCTGTAATGTTACTTGTAACAAGACCCCCTGCGTGCTTGGACCTCATAGTCAACTGTGTTCCAGGTTCCCCAATTGCTTGGGCCGCTATAACACCAACTGCCTCACCGATAGACACAACATCATGAGATGTCATATCACGGCCATAGCATTTTGCACAAATACCGCGTTTGGATTTACAAGTAAGAACAGTTCGGATTTCGACTTCTTTGATTCCAAGAGCCTCGATTTCATTTGCATTTGCGGTGCGAATCATTGTGTCGCCTTTTACGATTACGCGTTTTGGGTCATTCGGGTCAACGATATCTCGAACCGCAAAACGACCTGCGATACGGCTTGAAAGTCTTTCCGTATATCCGTCAGATACAAGTTCACGAATCGCAGAACCCTTGACTTTTTCGCCAAGTGAGGCAAAACAATCTTCTTCAAAAACAATAACATCTTGGGCAACATCGGCAAGCCTACGGGTCAAGTAACCAGCATCGGCGGTCTTAAGCGCGGTATCGGCAAGACCTTTCCTACCACCACGTGCCGACAAGAAGTACTCAAGCGGTTTCAAACCTATGCGATAGTTTGATTTAGACGGAACGTCCTCTTTTCTACCCGAAACGTTCGAGATAATACCACGCATACCAGACAACTGCATAATTTGTTTTGCAGAACCACGGGCACCTGATGTAGCCATAATTTTGATACTGTTGAATTCATCCAAACTTTCCATTGTTGCTTTTTGCACCATGGACATGGCTTTTTGCCAAAGCGCAATGTTTCGGTCAAGTTTCTCGTCCATAGTAATCAAACCCATTGCAAGTTTTTCTTCAACCTTTTTAACTTCTTCTTCGGTTTCAGCAATAATTTTTTCACGGCTCGCAGGAATTACCGCGTCATACAACGAAATCGACAATGAACCAAGTGTAGAATACTTAAACCCTGCATCTTTAATTTTGTCGATAGAGCGACTTGTTTCCGCTGCCCCATGTTTTTTGAACAAACGTGTAATAATGTGGTTAAGGTCGGCGATAGAAACAACTTTGTTCACCGCATATTGAAGTTCGTTCCCTGGAATTGTTCTGTCGATAACATCGATATCCTGCGGGAAGCAACGGTTGAACAAAATCCGTCCAAGTGTCGTTTCAACACGACCTGTTTTACCACCAACAGTACGACGAACTTGGATTTGGGCTTTGAGGTCCAATTCACCGATTGCATAAGCACGCTCTGCTTCTTCTTCAGAACTGAAAACTTTGCCCTCGCCTTTTGCGCCTTTTTTAAGCATCGTTAGGTAATAGCAACCAAGAACGATATCCTGTGTAGGTGTAACAATAGATTTTCCGTCAGACGGTTTCAAAATATTGTTTGATGAAAGCATCAAAATTCTTGCCTCTGCTTTTGCCTCTGGGCTAAGTGGCACGTGCACAGTCATTTGGTCACCGTCAAAGTCGGCGTTGAACGCAGGACACGTAAGCGGGTGCAAACGAATCGCGCGACCGTCGATAAGGACAGGTTCGAACGCCTGGATAGACAAACGGTGGAGCGTCGGTTGTCGGTTCAACAATACTGGGTGGTCTTTGATAACGTCTTCCAACACGTCCCAGACTTGAGTTTTTTCGCGCTCTATCAAACGTTTTGCACTACGACTGTGATGTGCAAGTTGCAAATCAACCAATTTTTTCATAACAAAAGGTTTGAAAAGTTCAAGAGCCATTTCTTTTGGAAGGCCGACCTGATAATGTTTAAGTTCAGGTCCAACAACGATAACGGTACGACCAGAATAGTCAACACGCTTACCCAAAAGGTTATTACGGAAACGACCTTGTTTACCGCGAAGACCCGCCGCAAGTGATTTAAGGTCACGACCTTTTGCACCTTGCACGGCTTTCCCACGGCGACCATTGTCGATGAGTGCATCAACCGCTTCTTGCAACATACGTTTTTCGTTTCTAATAATGATGTCAGGGGCTCCTAGACCAATAAGTTTGTTCAAACGATTGTTCCTGTTGATAACACGGCGATAAAGGTCATTCACGTCGGTTGTCGCAAAACGTCCGCCGTCGATTTGAACCATAGGCCTAAGTTCAGGCGGGATAACAGGAAGAACATCCATAACCATCCACTCTGGGCGGTTACCGCTTTGTTTGAAAGCCAACAATAGGTCAAGTTTTTTAACGGCTTTTTCACGTTTCGCACCTTTGCCTGTTGCTATGATTGTTTCGCAATCTTTGATTTCTTTTGCGATGTCGATGTTTGACAACATTTCTTTAACGGCTTCGGCACCCATGCCCGCTTTGAAACTGCCGATACCATGTTTTTCTTGGAGTTCCAACATCTCGCGGTCAGACAAAATTTGCCCTGGAACCAATGTAGTTTTACCTGGGTGGATAACAACGAAACTTACAAAGTAAATAACTTGCTCAAGATTTTTGATTGTCATATTAAGGAGCGTACCAATACGTGAAGGCACACCCTTAAAGTACCAAATGTGTGTTACAGGAGCCGAAAGTTCGATATGCCCCATGCGCTCGCGACGAACGATACTGCGTGTTACTTCTACACCGCACTTGTCGCAAACGGTTCCCTTATAGCGGATAAGTTTGTATTTACCGCAACTGCATTGCCAGTCTTTTTTAGGACCAAAAATACGTTCGCAAAACAAACCGTCTTTTTCGGGCTTTTGCGTACGATAGTTAATGGTTTCGGGCTTTGTTACTTCGCCGTGCGACCACTCCCGAATCTTGTTCGGGCTTGCAATGCTTATTTTAAGGCTTTCAAAATTGTTAAGTTCAAACATTGTCCATATCCTCCTTACTCGTCACCAAACAGGCTGTCTTCATCAAATTCAATTTCTTCGTCGTCACCAACACCAAGTTCAAATTCTTCCATTGGTGCAACGTCGATTTCAGGTACATCCTCGACTTCTTCTTCGGATTTAAGTACCGTATCAACAATATCTGGTTCAAGCATTTCGATTTGCTCGATTTCAACTTTTTTTCTATCCGCGGTATAGATACCAACATCAAGACCCAAACCTTGGAGTTCCCTAATCATAACTTTTGTCGATTCAGGCACACCAGGTTCTGGCATAGGCTGACCATTAACGATACTCATGAATGTTTTTGTTCTTCCCATAACGTCGTCGGATTTTACGGTGAGCATCTCTTGCAAGATATGCGCCGCACCGTATGCCTCAAGTGCCCAAACCTCCATCTCACCCATTCTTTGTCCACCAAACTGTGCTTTACCGCCAAGTGGTTGCTGGGTAACAAGGCTATATGCACCTGTACTTCTCGCGTGGATTTTTGTATCAACCATGTGGTGAAGTTTCAACATGTACATGTAACCAACTGTGGTTTTGTTTTCAAACGCTTCGCCTGTACGTCCGTCATAAAGTTGCATTTTTCCGTCCTCTGGCAAACCATTCTTCTTTAACAAATCTTTGATATCTTTTTCTGTGCAACCATTGAACGACGGAGTCGCAACGTTCCACCCAAGTGTTTTTGCAACCAAACCAAGGTGGACTTCGAGCAATTGCCCGATGTTAAGACGCGAAGGAACACCAAGCGGGTTCAACACGATATCAACAGGCGTACCGTCGGCCATGAAAGGCATGTCTTCAACTGGCAAAATTTTTGAAACGATACCTTTGTTACCGTGGCGACCTGTCATTTTGTCACCGACTTTGATATTACGTTTTTGTGCGATTGTAACCTTAATGATTTCGTTTACGCCGATTTCCATTTCGTCTTTGTTTCGGCGCGTAAATCTTTCGATACCAACAACAACACCGTCTTTACCATTCTCAACACGCAAAGAACTATCACGAACTTCACGGGCTTTTTCACCAAAAATTGCACGAAGCAAACGTTCTTCAGGAGTCAGTTCGGTTTCACCTTTTGGTGTTACTTTACCAACCAAGATATCGCCAGGACGAACAAATGAACCAACGCGAACGATACCGTCCTCGTCAAGGTTTTTAAGCATATCTTCCGACAAGTTCGGAATGTCGCGTGTGATTTCTTCGTCACCAAGTTTTGTCGTACGGGCCTTACATTCTTTAAGGTGCAATGCAATAGATGTATATGTATCGTCTTTGACAACACGTTCCGAGATAAGAATAGCATCCTCAAAGTTATACCCTTCCCAGTTCATGAAAGCAACACACATGTTTTTACCAATAGCAAGTTCGCCACCTTTTGTTGCGTAACCATCGGCGAGGATATCTCCTGCTTTTACATTGTCACCTTTGAATACGATAGGGCGTTGGTTGACGCAAGCCTCCTCATTGAACCTTGCGAATTTGGTCAAACGATATGTGTCGCGGGTTTTATCTGCGCGCTCTACAACAATACTGTCGCCAGTTACGTTTACAACTGTACCGTCGTGGCTTGCCATAACCAAAGCACGACTGTCAACCGCAACACGATTTTCCAGACCTGTTCCAACCAATGGTGCCTCTGTACGAACAAGAGGAACCGCTTGACGTTGCATGTTACAACCAAGAAGTGCCCTTGATGTATCGTCACTCTCGAGGAAAGGGATAAGTGCGGTTGCCACCGACACGAATTGTCTTGGTGAAGCATCAATATAATCAACGCGGTCACGTGTGACTTCCAATACTATGTCGCGGTAACGGCAAAGTACATATTCGTTTTTCAACTTGCCTTCTGCATCCAATGGTTCGGTTGCTTGGGCAACAAAGAAATTATCCTCTTCATCCGCGGTGAGGTAATCAACAATATCGGTGACTTTTCCTGTCTTTTTGTCAACACGACGAACAGGTGCGGTGATGAAACCGTACTCATTAACACGCGCGAACATTGCCAAGGAATTAACAAGACCGATTGATTGACCCTCTGGCGTTTCAATAGCACAAAGACGTCCATTATGTGTATAATGAAGGTCACGAACTTCGGCGGTTGCACGTTCTTTTGTAATACCGCCAGGACCCACAGATGTAATTTTACGTTTTTGTGTAATTTCAGTAAGCGGGTTATTGGTATCCATAACGTGCGACAATTGTGATATAGCACAAAAATCTTTAAGCGCACGAGTGATTGCTTTTGCATTAATGATACCGATTGGGTTGATTGCTTTGGATGTAATCTCCATTGTCTGCATGGTTTCACGCATAGAGTTCCTAAGTTTCAACATCCCTTCTTTGAAATGTTTAGCCATCAAATCACCAACGGTGTTCAAACGTCGGTTCCCAAGGTGGTCGATATTATCGGTTGTGCCTACCCCGTCGTTGAGGTTCAATAGATAAGAAACAGTTGCAACGATATCGTCAAGGAACAAATGACGTCCAACAATTTTCTTTGCGTTTTCTTTAAGTACTTCGATTTTCTTGGCTTTTGTGTTTGCCTGTGCCAATTCAAACAATGTGTTGACAGTCGGCAAGTGAACAAGTTCGGTAACCCCCGTTTCTTCGGCTTTGAAACCAAGGTGTTCGTTAATGTCTACGCGGTTGTTCGCGATAACAAGAATTTCTTTCTCGCCCGCTTCGTCTTTAAACAAGATACGAACAGAATTAATCCCCGCGTTCATGATTTGGTTAGCCGCATCAAGTGAGATTTCCTCACCTTTTTTAACAACAACAGCGTCTTTGATTTTGATGTTTTCGGCTGCGATTTGTTTTACGATACGCGAAGCCAAGCAAAGTTTCTTATTGAACTTGTAACGACCAACATTTGCCAAGTCGTAATTTGGGAAAGTAAAAAACATTGTATTGAGGTTGCGCTCTGTCGCCGCAGCATCTGGGAGTTCGCTTGGGCGCATTTTTCTGCTGACTTCCAAAAGGCAATCTGCTTTTGATTTGATACTGTCTTTGTCAAGGGTCGCTTTAATCGCAGGGTGATTGTCAAACATTTTAAGAATCTGCGCATCTGTTCCAAGACCAAGGGCTTTAAGGAAAACACCAAGCAAAATCCTGCTTGAACGGTTTGGGTAAACGTTAATGATGTCGTTTGCATCTTTTGTCATTTCAATGTACGCACCATGAGTTGGTGTCATTACGCACTCGAACAAATCTCTGCCTGTTTTTTTGTCGCGGTCACGCTGGAAATAAACACTTGGACTTTTTATAATTTGATTAACAACAACACGTGCTACACCGTTGATAATAAAGTAACCACTCTCGGTCATCATTGGGATATCGCCCAAGAAAAGTTCTTGTTCGATAATCTCGCCTGTTTCCTTGAAAACAACACGGACTTTGACCTTGAGCGACTTTACATACATCTGCCCTCTGCGCAAGCACTCGGCTTCCGAATATTTTGAATCGTCCACTATATAATGGTCGAGGAAATACATCTCGACCTTGTTACCATAGTCAGTAATCGGATTAAACTCATCCAATACACTGGCTATCCCTCTTGTCATAAAATTCTTAAAACTCTGGGTTTGTACATCCAAAAGATTTGGGATATCCAAGAGTTCAGGTACACGCCTAAAAACTTTACGAGTATTAAGCCCAAACTTCTCGTCATGCAACCCAATTTTTGCAAGTACTTTTTCGCTTATCTTTTCGCTCATCATTCCCTCCACACAAGAAAAAACCCTGTCCTCTCACAGAGCCTTCCGCCAAAAATTACAACACGACCACAAACACGATTAAGAACTATACCAAAATCACAAAAATTTGTCAACTACTAATTTTTAAATTTGTCAACTATTTTTTACACATATTGACAAATCCCCCATTGGTGTGCTATGCTCTTGGTAATGAATAAAGAAAGATTAATGCAAATGGCAAAAGACGGAGTTGAACAAAGCAACTTTACGGAAGGTGGGCACAAATTTGAAATCAGATTCCGAATGGAACTCCCAGACTATGCACGCCTATCGATTATTGCGGATGGGAAAACACTTCGTGGCGGTGCACTTGTCTATGGTAGCTTAGATTATGTGATAAATGGTGAAGGTTCGTTTGAAAAACTTGCTGACATAATAAATGGTGCAATAGACGGATACCTTGACCAAGAAAACGTTGCTTTCACACCCGAGGAGAATTCGGCACTTTTGAAAAAGTTGTCTGTCCCGACTGGTGGTATAAAGTTGACAAGTCGTGAAGCCAAAGCACTTTCTGAATTTGTACAAAAAAATCCATTAACCAGTCTTTAAGACTCGCGACATCATCTTGTCGGTTCCCCAACTCCCACAACGATTAAACCGACCCAATTTATGAAGGCAAGTTTCATCGCCTTTGCGGATTGTACTTATCCACTCGTTACACGTGAGGAGTGCCCGAAAACCCATGTCCAAAAGCATCTCCCGACTCTCGGCCGTATACTTGCCAAAAGGATAAGCAAAAGTCTTTGGTCGCGGAACACCACTTTGTTCAAGCAACTGTTGCGCCCTTTCAATGTCTGCGTAAAGTTTTTCTCTGTAATCTTCATCGCTCTCGCCACTGATTCTCATAATTCCGAACCTTGGTTTAAAGTTGTGCATCCTGTGCGTATGATTCCCAAATTCAACAAGTCCGCTTCTATACATCTCCCCCATTTGGTCCCAAGTCAAGTGACTGTAATTTGGGTTACTATGGTCACCGCTGTTCACACTGTGTAGCGAAAATGCAGTTACGGGGTTAATCATTATTTTCATATCGTGCTTTTTGGCAATGTCCAAGCCGTAATACAGGTTGTTATAATGCCCGTCGTCAAAAGTTATTACAATTGGTTTCGCAGGCAAAGTACCCTTTCCGTCAACCCAATTAATTACCTCGGACATAAAGACCGAAGTAAACCCCGCTTCTTTCAATGCCTCAAAATCTGAATCAAGTTGCGACGGCTTTATCGTAAACTTATTTGATTTTGATTTCAATATACTGTGATACATAAGAATCGGAAGTTGAATTTCCTCCGCGATACTCAAAGCACCCGATGCGCTTACCGCATCTGCCGCGACATTTGCCTGCGCAAACCCACCAAAAGAAAGCGCACTTAATAAAACAAAGCAAAGAGCAACCAAGCATTTCATACCTTTTAGTATCTGCCAAGTTTATTGTTTTATCCCCTTATAATATCAATTTTTGAATTAAGAAACGATAGCGCAGAAAAGAAATCATCCCTAACCTGCGGACGGGTTCGCGGATTTTTTGACCTAGGCGCATCCCACACGTCAAAAATAAACTCATTCCCTTTCAGGTCAACGATGCGAATTTTGCTTTCTACCCACCCAGATGTTTGCACTTCCCTAATTCCATCGCCCGACACGAATTGCCGAATGCTGATGTCACCCGAATAAAAACCTGCGGATTTAATATCTGTGACAGGAATTCTGACTTCGCCAGCATCATACGCCATGGACCAACGCGCACCCAAATCCATTCCGAGCATCCGCCTGTTGCGTTTTACTTTAAGGTGTAAATGCCCACCGTCAATAAACACCCAATCGCCGACATTACTGGTAGCACCTGTTGACCATTGTCCGCCACGGCCAGTAGAACTATTTGTGCCAAGCGTTACAGTTTGTACATCTGCCCTGTCACCGCGGGAAATAAAATTCGCACGCGACATACTGGCGATAAAATCGTTATCTTCTTGGTCAAGTCTTTTTCCCCGCCGATTCCAAAGTATGGCTACGATAATAACCATGAGGACAAAAAAACCGACAACGCCCCCGAGGGCAGTTAATACTTGTGTTGGCATATGTGGACTATAACATACTTAGATTATTAAAAGCAAGGTCATTGCGCTTAAACTAAAAACATTTACAATAAAATGCGATATGACCGCCCACCACACGCTTTTGGTCTTTATGGTTATAATGCTCCAACCAATTGCCATTATTGCCATTACTGTGAGAACTATTGGATGCACAACATCAGGTGATGTTATTCCCCAAATAAAATGACACACAACAAATAGCGGTATGGAATATAAACAAGCAATTTTCTTTGAAGAAAAGGTATGATTCAAAAGAAACCCTCTCCAATAAATTTCCTCACAAAAAGAATTAATTAAGGCAAGCCCTATTACGAGGAGAAAGTATAACCAAGTTAAATTCTCGAAACCGATAATAAATGTTGAAAGTGGCATCAGTCCAATCAGCAACGCAAGTACCAGCCACCATATCTTGCCCGACGGTTTTTGAAAAAGGCTTTTGAATTCCGCAACACCTATTCCAATAAACACAAACAATAATGACAGCACCCAATACAACGTCAGTATAATCGGCTTGTATATATAAATCGGCAGCATATTCCGAAAGATCAATGCAAAGGTCAAACAAACCAGCATCAAAATAAACGGAGAAATAATACAGAATATTCTCCTCTGTGAAAAATTCGCTGGGGTACCTTTTGTTTCTTCATCCATGACATCTCATATATAACATTCTTTTCTTTTTAAACAAAACGTTTTTCATGAAGCCACAGACGAAACAAGGTTCGTGAGTGAAACAAATGGTGACCCTAGTGTTCCCATATCCGAACACGAAGACCAAAGTACAATAGCATTTGGCAGGCACAAAGTCAAGCGTAACTACTGGGCATTTGCTATCAATATTTCATATGAGCCACAGGACTATGCAAGGAACGGCGATAGAGATTGCTTTGGCAGATTTGCAACAAAAAGCCCTAGTTAATTTACTAGGGCTTTTGTCTGTCGCCAGTCTTGATATGCTTGGCGGTTTTTCGGGTCTTGGTAAAATTCCTTTATGACATCGAGCAATGGATTGATAAGCGTTTCTTTTTCCCACTTGGCAAGGTTGTCAAAACTTGGGTCGCCACGAACAAGCACAGGTAAATCGTTTCCGTCAATTTTTTGATAACTGTTCACTTTCGCCCCCTTTGTCGATTTCATATCGTTTGTAATCTTCGGACAGTTCGATAAAGTGTTCACGGCAAACGGATATACAAGTTCCGAGTTTTTTGTTGTCGTTTGGTACAATCATAACGCCCGAACAGATAGGACAATTTTCAAGTAAATATTTCTTTTTCATTTCAACCCACCCACCCATTAAAACGGCATTTCCGTTTGTGATATGTTCAAGGGGTTTTGTTCGCCGTTTTCAAGCAATAGCCTGTGTGTCGGGTTGTCGTAATTGTAGATGTTATTTATACGCCGAACAAAAGCGTCAAAGGTGGCAGGTTCTTCATTTTGTATATTCGGGTATTGTTTGTGCAGGGGTATGTTTGTCGTGATAAAGATTTTTGTATAACACGCTGTTTTGTCGATAAACCTTGCAGGCAGACGGCAGGGGTGTCCGTCAAGATAGTTCAGCATTTGGGCGATTTTGAAACTTGACCTAAATTCTTCAAAGATAATAATGTCTTGACCGTCATAGTTGTCAAAGGCTCTTTGGTCGTATTCGGTCACACGGAAGATATTGCGATAGCCAAATCTTTCAGCGATTGACCTTGTTTTTCCTGTGCCTGTTGTGCCGTAGATGTACGACACATTTATGTCACGGAATACATCGCCAAAAGTCTTATCAAGGTACAAAGCCCTTTCAGTTTCAAATTTCTTTTGGAACATAAAAAACTGGGCTTCGTAATCGTCACGCAGTTCGTGAATTGTCATACCTGCCTTGATTGCCGAAATGATGTTGTGCAGGTCAGTCCGTTGCCGTTCTTCGATAAATACGCCGTGTTCGTGTACATTACCTATTCGTGTTTCGGGCTTGCAACAATATTCTCTTGCTTGCTTTTTCGTGCCTTTTCTCTGTTCGATGTGCGTGCCGTGTGGCAGGACTTTCTTGACTGTTTTGAAATGTCTTGCAAATTCAAATTCGATGTAAAATTGAAAATGCTCTGTGTTGGTTTCTTCGCCACGCTCTCTTTGGAAGATAAAGTATTTTACGCTTTCCAGTTTGCAAAGAAAGTCATAAAATTCTTCGTCAGTCATTTTCGGGTTGTTCAGAGTACAAAGCCAAGTTTGTGCTTTTGTGTTCGCAGGTGTTTCGATTTCGGGCGTGTCGATAATTGTGATTGCGGTTTCGCTCATAATTTTAAGTCCTTTATTTTTAGATTTGGAAAGCAGTCTGCTAGGTAATACTAGGGTCGCAGACTGCGGCGGCTACGCCGCCCCCACAAGTGTGGGCGTGCGTATGCCTTGCCGTCAGGTCTTTGCGTTTTCCAACAACGGCGTTTGCGTGTTCGTAATTTGCAAATTGTCCGTGACAACTACCACAGGGGCAGGCTTGTCTTTTGGTGTTTCTTCGGGCGGTTTTGCTTTGAACTGGGTCAAAGAGTAAAAGCCTTTGTTCCAACGATGTTTGCGGAACAGTTTACGCCAAGTTTTGTTTGCACCTTTGACAATTCGCTTTTCAATTTTCAAAGCCATTTTGTCGGAAACATAGTCGCCAGTTTCAAGGCTCATTGCAAGCAGTCCGTACAGTTCGGTCAAGTACATTGCCTTTAATTCAAAGAATGTTATTTGTTTCATATTTGCCCCCTTTGCCTTTCGTGAAAGTATCGAACATAGTCGTTAATCGTTTGTTTGGGCGGTGCGACTTTTTCGTATTCAAAATCGTTGTTCAGGTTGCCCTCATAGAAATCAGGCTCACAACCGCAACTATCATAAGTTCGGTGTACATCAAAAGAAGATGTGATAATTTCTTCGGTATAGTTCCGCAACTCTTTGCCCGATTTTTTATAGGCTTCGTAATGGTCGCAAGTTTGAAATCTGCGTATAGTCCACTTTTGATAAAGCACACGCCCAAGTTCAGATGTCACATCTTGCTTGCGGACTATTTCCACGATTTCCGCAAGTTCCCGAATGTTTTTATCAATCAAATCGTGGCGTTGAACATCAAGCCATATATCAAGTCCGTTGTGCCTGTGCCTTTCAAAAAAGCGTGATTGGAATGGTTTGAAATTACGATATGCACGGCTGTCAAAATGTTCTTGGGCTTCCGTGATACAAATGACCGAGTGCGGTGGAATAAACTGCACATCAACAAGTGGCAAGTGCGTGTTCGGGTCAAAGTTCGTTTTGTCCATAAGCCCCAAACGGCTTGGGTCGATGTGCCAAGACTGTCGTGGGTGGTAACGCCACTTTCGCCCGACACAATGGAAATTTGTATATACCGAGTGTTGTGGCGGTATGGTGTAGGGAAAACCGCCGTCAATTTTTCTTTGTATCGCATTGCGTGTCCGTTTGTACCTTTGTCGGTCAAACATTGCCGTACTTGCGATATTAGATAAAAAACTTGTTTTCCCTACACCAGGCTCGCCACACAGTATCCGTATCACTTGTCGCCAAAGGCAAAGGATATTGCCCTTGTGAAAAGCCCAATCACGAACAACAACACCAACGCAACAACGACCCAAAAGATTATTGAAATCGCAAGCCCAAGTTGTCCATTGCCGAAGATGTTGTAAAGCCACTCAATCAGACTTTCGCCGTCAATGATTATATGTCTTTGCTGACTGTTGATTTCGTCCGTGATGTCATCGCCTGTGGCAGAGTTCCAACGCCCATCGTCATAGAAAATCGGAACAGAGAACATACCGAAAGATGTTGTGATTATCCCAAGATAAAATTCTTCGCCCTGCATTAAAAGTTGATGTGTTGTGTACACGCCGACAAGCACGCCGTTTGTGATTTCTTGGGGTCGCAAGTCCGTTGTGATTATGTCGTTTTCGTGGAACACCAAAGGCAAGCCCCGATTTGTCATACTAAACAACGGCAACATATCCACGCTAAAAAATTGGTTTGTGCGTGGCGACATAAAGATGTAATTGCCGTCGCTTGTTCGGACATAGCGGTTGATACTTGGGTCACGCAGTCTTGGGAATGGGTGGTACTGGACATTTTGCAAGGTTTGCATTTTCTCACGCAAGGTTGTTCTTTCCAACACATCTACCATTTGCAAAAACGGACTGTGTCCGAACAACGCACGCACGCCAATCAAGACAGGGTGGATATTTGCAAGCACCGACCCAACATTTGACCAGTCTGTCCTTTGCGAAATCGTGTTCAGCGGTATGCGGTTGCCTGTGATGTCGTGGAAATAATGATTGTAAGCCCCAGTACCCCAACGAGCCAAGTTGAAAGCCCTATCCCACCAAGCACGCCGACTTGTTGTATGGAACGCATAAGTCAGCAAGTATTCGTTTTGGTAACGGACATTGATAAGGACTACACGATTGTCAAGCGAAATTGAAATTGTTTGCCGTGTACCGCCACGCAATATTGCCCTGTGCATACTGTCTATCCAAATATTAAGTGACCGACCTGCGGAACAGATAAAGGCTTCACTTTCGTCACAATACAATATGGGTCTGCTTTCGCCTTGCACGACAACGACATCGGCGTTTTCGTCAACGATTATCCCGACATCTTCCAAGACAAACAAGCGGTTGCCCCTGTCGTTGTAAATATATCCTTCGTCACGATATGCAGGTCGTCTTGGGGCAGAAAATTCCACCCCCGACAACATATTCATTCGTAATGGTTGCAAGATTGCTTGTTCCGTGATTTCGGTATACGGCGGTGTTTCTTTGGGTGTCGGGGATTGTTTGCGGTCAAGCAACCCCCAAAGTGTGCCGTGACTTGCGATGAGCAAAGAGCCAAGCACGAGAACAATCACAGTTTTCAGTATCAAAAGCCATTTGAGAAATTTCCACATATCGCCACCCCCTACGCCGCAGGTGGCAAACTAAATCTTGCCGTAAAAACTGTGTTTCTTGTAATCGGGTGCGTGTAGATGTTGA